>NZ_JAQUAL010000008.1:0-46511 GCF_028687295.1 Simplicispira sp. | reverse complement strand
CGCTCATGGTGTCGTCGTACTTCAGCGCCACGGCATAGTGGGTGGGGTTCATCACCACAAAGTCGGCCTTGGGTACGGCAGTGACGCTGGCGCCGTCGGCAATCTCGCGCTGGCGCTGGCGCTGGCGGCCCTTGATTTGCGGGTTGCCATCGGATTCCTTGTGCTCTTGCTTGACTTCCTGGTGCGACATCTTCAAACGCGACTTGAAGAAGAACAGCTGCAGCGGTACATCGATCAGCGCCGTCAAAAAAACCACCAGCAGCAGCATGGCCATGCCCCCGGCCAACCAGTTGGCCACATAGCGGATGGCCACTGGCGAGGGTTGCAACACCAGTGCAGCCATCTCCTCAATGCTGTTGCCCATGTATTTCCAGGCCACGAACGTGAGGATGGTGGTCATCAGCACCATCTTGGCCACGTTGGTCATTTGTTGTTTGGAAAACAGATTGGCCGCGCCCGAGAGTGGGTTCAGGCGGTTGAATTGCGGCGTGATGGGCTTGAAGCTCCACACCCAGCCGCCTGCGCCCACGGCGCTGATCAAGGCTGCGGCACTGGTCAGCAAGGCAAAAAGGGCACTGGCCACCAGCCCTACCAGCACCATGGCTTGCAGGCGTACCAGCATATTCGTGGGTGTGCGTACCGTGGTCGCGTCAAACAGCAACTGGTGGCTCATCTCCAGTTGGATGCGGTCCAGCAGCTGTGGTGCCAAGACCAGCATGCTGACGCCCCCCATGCCCAAAATGGCCAGGTGGGACAAGTCGCGCGAGCGTGCCGCTTGCCCGTCGGTGCGGGCTTTCTGGAGCTTTCGCTCGGTAGCGGGAAGATCGCGGTCTTGGCTCGATTCCATGATGGCATGACGTAATAGGTCATGCCATTGTCGTGAGCGGGTACGAAATCTAAAGCCTGAAAAGCGGCCTATGGGCCGCTCTTATTGTTAAAAACCCAAGCTGGCCAACAGGTCGTCCACTTGGGACTGGTTGGTAACGACATCGGGTGTTTTCTCCGGGTCAACCACCGGGCCCGCCAGATGTTCGTGCGGCACTTCTACGGGCATGGGAGCGACACCGGGCGGTGCGGTGTCAATCACCAACTGCACCAGTTGCTCTTCAATGGTGGCGGCCAGCGTCACCACGCGGGCAATCACCTGGCCCGTCAGGTCATGAAAGTCCTGGGCCATCATGATCTCGGTCAGGTGCTCATCCGAGGTCTGGGCAATCTTCTCCACGTCATTGAGGAAATTCATGATCTCCCCCTTGGCCACTGCCGCCACGGGATCTTTGACCAGCGCGGTAGTGACCCGGCGTGTTTCAGCAGCCAGGTGGTCGTTTTGGGACTTGGCCTGCTCCACGCGACTCAGCACCTTTTCGGCAGCCGCCCCGGTCAGTCGTGCGATGTACGACAGGCGACTTTGCGCATCGGGCAGCTCGCTCATGCTGCTGCGCAGTTTGTCGGCATAGCCCAGTCCGTTCAGGGAATCATGGAGCTGGCGGGTCAGCATCCCTATTCGCTGGTGAACATCGACCGGAACAGGTGTCACAGGTGCGGCAGGCGCAGGAGTGTTGCTGGTGTCCATGGTAGCGTGGCTCACAGCCCCTGCTTTTTGATGATCAGGTTGACCTTTTCTTCCAGTGTGGCCTTGGTGAAGGGTTTGACGATATAGCCGGCAGCGCCGGCCTGCGCCGCAGCCACGATATCTTCTTTGCGCGCCTCAGCAGTGACCATCAACACTGGCAGATGCTTGAGCTTTTCGTCGCTCTTTACTTCTGCCAGCAGCTGAAAGCCATTCATATTGGGCATGTTGATATCAGTGACCACGAAATCGAACTTGCTGTTGCGCAGCTTGTGCAAGGCGACCACACCATCCTCTGCCTCATCGGCATCGGAAAACCCGCTTTCCTTGAGCAGGTTGCGCACGATGCGGCGCATCGTGGAGAAGTCATCGACGATCAGGAAGCGAAGGGCAGAAGACACGTGAGACCCTTTCGGTCGGAAATTACTGTATTTGCTGTCATGGGGTAGGTGGGTAGTGCCTGTTTATGGCTTGGCACCACCAGCGGGGGGATTTTCCTGCTTTTCATTGGGCAATTGTGCCGTGGGGAGGACAAGCGCGCTTTTACTCAGCAATCTTTCTTCGGCCTCGCGTGTCAGCACCGTGATGGTGATGCGCCGGTTGGCTGGTGCGCGCGGATTATCGGGTTCCATCAAGTCGCTGTCAGCCAGGCCCACCACGCGCGCCAGTTTGGCATCGGGCATGCCTGAAGTCACCAGCTCCCGGCGCGAGGCATTGGCCCGGTCGGCGGACAGCTCCCAGTTGCTGTAGCCTCGGTCGCTGTTGCCATAAGGCACTGCATCGGTGTGGCCTGCCAGGCTGATACGGCTCTCTACGCCACTGAGGGATGCCCCAATCGCATGCAGGATGTCGCGCATGTAAGGCTTGACCAGTGCGCTGCCGCTGTCAAACATGGGGCGGTTCTGGTCATCCACGATCTGGATTTGCAGGCCATCTGGTGTGACATCAATGCGGATCTGGGATTTGTATTCGTTCAGGCGTGGGCTTTGGGTGATGATGGCATCGATCTTTGCCCGCAGTGCCTTGATCCGTTCTGCATCCTGGCGGGCCTGCTCTGCACGGGCTTGCTCTGCGCTGGTTTTGCGCTGGGTGTTTTCATCGGAGTCCGAGCGCTTGACCTGGCCATGTACCTTGCTCAGGTCATTGCCGCCGCCCGGAATCACGCTGGAGCTGTTGCCTGCCCCCGAACCACCGGACATGGCCACCTTCATGGGTGAATTGAAGTAGTCGGCAATGCCCTGCAACTCGCCCTGCGCCGTGGAGCCCAGCAGCCACATCAGCAAAAAGAACGCCATCATGGCGGTCATGAAGTCGGCGTAAGCGATCTTCCAAGCGCCGCCATGGACGGCATGGCCGCCCTTCTTGACGCGCTTGATGATGATCGGCTGGAGCTTTTTTTCGGTGGCCATGGTTGCCGCTTATTTTTTGCCGCGCACGTACTCTTCCAGCTCCAGGAAGCTGGGGCGCTCGGTCGAGAACAGCACCTTGCGGCCAAACTCAATGGCAGTAGCCGGGTTGTAGCCCTGCATGCTGGCCAGCAGCGTGCATTTGATACACAGCAACTCTTTGGCTGCGTCGTCTGCCTTTTGCTCCATCAGGCCACCAAGGGGCTCGACGAAAGCGTAGGCCAGCAAAATCCCCAGGAAAGTACCCACCAGCGCCGAGCCCACCATCCCGCCCAGCACCGCCGGCGGTTGGCCCACCGAGCCCATGGTGTTCACCACCCCCAGCACCGCCGCCACGATACCGAAAGCAGGCAGGCCGCCTGCCAGGCGCGCCATGGCCGCCACCGGAGCGTGTGCCTCCTGGTGGTGGGTTTCGATTTCGTTGTCCATCAGGGCTTCGATTTCGTGGGCGTTGAGGTTGCCCGACACCATCATGCGCAGGTAGTCGGTGGTGAACTCGACCACATGGTGGTCAGAGCCCACAGTAGGGAATTTCTTGAACAGCTCGGATTCGTGTGGTGCTTCCACGTCGCCTTCGATGGCCATCAGGCCTTCTTTGCGCGCTTTTTGCAGAATTTCGTAGAGCATGGCCATCAGCTCCAGATAGCGCGCTTTGGTGTATTTGGAGCCCTTGAGCAAGGTGCCCATGGCCTTCATGGTGGCCTTGAGTACCTTGGGCTGGTTGTTGATGATGAATGCGCCAAAAGCCGCACCACCGATGGTGGCCATTTCAAATGGCAGTGCCTTCAGCACCACGCCAATGTTGCCGCCGTGCATGATGAACACGCCAAAGACGCAAACGAGGCTGACTAAATAACCAATGATGACGGGCATGCTGTGTGAAAACCAGAGGTGCTGTGGTGGCGGGTTGCAGGCGACGGTAGCGCTAAATGTATCGGATTGCTATTGCTGCAATTGTCCAAGAACCTTGTGAATCCCCCTTTTTTCATGTGATTGGTGCCTTGGTGGGTTGCCAGCAAACGCCCCCAACTTGCCAATTTATGAATTGCACCAGTGCCGCCTGCCTGGGGACAGGCGGGTGCGCAGTGGATTCAGGCCAGGTTGTCTGCGTGCACATTTGCCAGGCTCACGCCACTGAACGTGCCCACCAAGGTGATGCTCATGTCGTTGGCTGCGGTGCCGTCGGTCACGTAGTACACCCTGACGCCATCCGTGCCATCGGCTTCGCCCACCAGCAGCACAAAATTGAGTAGATCAATGGGATCGCTCTCGGCTGCGAAGGCACGACCCGATCCGAACAGTGCAGCCTTGGTCACTGCCTGCGTGCTGATGTCTGACGTAGTCAGCAACACCACCTGGTTTTCTATATTGAACAGCGCGATTTCGCCGGTCGATGCTGCCGCCACGCCGTCCTCTCCAATGGTGGTTCCGTCACCAGTCCGGTCATAGAACTTAGCCGCCGTCAGGAAGGAACCGAAGTCCAACGCATCGCCGCCCGCACCGAACGTGAAATCGGTGATGCTATCGGCACCGTTATTGGTCCCCGTATCCGCAAACACAAAGGTATCTGCGCCGACACCGCCTTGCAGGATGTCATTGCCAGCGCCGCCGGTGATCACGTCCACCCCATCGCCGCCGATCAGGGTGTCAGTCGCGCTGCCGCCGGTGATGGTGTCGGCACCCGCACCGCCTCTGATGTCGTTCCTGCCACCCGCAACACCCATCAAGGTGGTGGCGATGGCGCCGGTGATACCCGTCAGGTTGATCGCCCCGGTCGAGCTGGCGTGGCCGTCGCCCGACAAATCGATGGTGCGAATCGATCCCAGCTTGGCATCCGTGCTCTGAACGATGCTGTGCACGCGGATTGCGGCCGATTGGGTCTGGGCCACCAGCTGCTCCACAGTGACCGCACCCGCCAGGTCGTCGCCAGCTGCGAGGGCGATGGCGGCATTGACCTGGATTCGGTCCGCCGTGCCATCGCCGCCCGTGACTGCGTCCACCACCACATTGCCTGTCACAAAATCGGCCATCGCGGCGTACACAAAAGTGTCGTTGCCTGCGCCACCGTCCAGCGTGTCTACCCCAGTGCCGCCGGTGATGGTGTCGTTGCCTGAGCGGCCAGTGATGGTGTCATCGCCCGCACCGCCATTCAGGGTGTTGCCACCGGTGGTGCCAAAACTCAGGGTGTCGGCCTCGGCGGTACCGGTCATGTTCACGCTGCCAGCACCGGTAAACGTCTTGCTGGCCACCGCGTTGCCAACGCCAGCCGCCAGGCTTTGGCCTTCAGCTAGGGTGATGGTGGTCACGGTGGCCAGATCGGGCTTGGTGGCTGCTGTCACCCCATCGCGCTGGAAGGTGGCGATGGTTTTGCCCTCTACTTCCGCCGTGGTCACCGTGATGTTGCCGGTGGCGGGGCCGCTGAACGTGAGCTCGCCCGAAGTGACTGCCACCTCAAACGTGGGCGCATTGGGGTCGATGGTGAAGGCCACCACGTTGGATGCCGGGCTGAGGTTGCCCGCCGCATCGGTGGCTTTGACCGACAGCCGTTGTACGCCCGCCGCAACGGTGCTGCCTGTGGTGTCAAACGTCCACACCCCGGTGACGACATCGGCCGTGGCTTCGCCCAGCTTGGTGGTGTTGGCATAAATCAACACCGTCAAGCCCGGCTCGGCGGTGCCCGTCAGTGTGGCGGGCAGGGCCTTGAGCTTGAGCGTCTCGGGCGCCACCAGCGTTGGCGCGGCGGGGGCAAAGGTATCGATGGTGATGGTTTTTTCTGCGCTATTGGCAGAGCTGTTGCCCGCCACATCGGTGGCCACCACGCTGAGGATGTGCGTGCCCTCGGCCAGCTTGACCGAGGCTTTCCATTTGCCGTATTTGTCTACCTTGATGGGGTTGCCCAAAGCCGTGGCACCGTCGGAACCGCCGTACAGCTGCACCGTGGCACCCGCCTCAGCGGTGCCTTCGAGCTTTTGCGTGACCAGCTTGTCCACGGCCTTGAGCGCGCTGGTGATGGCGGGCACCTCAATGGCGGTATCCACCGTCAAAGTGACGGCTTTTTTGCTGGTGCTGGTGTTGCCCGCTGCATCGGTGGCCGTGGCCGTGATTTGGTGGATGCCATCGGCCAGCATCTTGGCGTTGGTTGGCGTCAGCGACCAGGTGCCGGTTTGGGCGTGGGCCACTGTGGTGCCCAGCGACGTCCCGTCGGCAAATACCTCTACGCTGGCGCCTTTTTCTGCCTTGCCCGACACAGTGGGCGTGCTGTCGCTGGTGGGCAGTCGGCTGGCCGTCACTGTGGGCGCCGCCGGGGCTTTGGTGTCCACCGTGTAAACGATGGTGCCAGTGGGCGTGCCAAACACCTTCTCGGCAAACTGCTCCCGGGCCGTGAGCTGGAACACGCCATCTTTGACCGCCGGTGGCGTGAACGTCCACAGGCCGGTGTTGGCATCCACCACCGCCTCGCCCAGCTGTTTTGTGCCGTTGAAGATAAACACCTTGGACGTGGTGCTGGTGGCCGCGCCCTGCAACACCGGCAGCGTTTTGCCAAATGCCACCGTGGGTGCCACCATGGCCAACGTGCCCACCTGGGCCGCGTCACGGAAATCCACCGTAAAAGTCTTCTCGACCGTGCTGGCGCCCAAAGTGCCAGTAGCAAAGCTGGCGGTGGTCAGGGTGAGCTTGAGCGCGGTTGCGTCATTCCCGTTGGCGTGGCTACCGGCATGGCCCGTGAGGCTCAACTTGGCCGTGGTTCCCGAGGTTTTAACCAGCACTGCGCTCAACCCCGTTGGCACACCCGTGTACTGCACGCCAGCCACCACGTCGCCGTTATCGCCGGCAAAAGTGCCGTCCGTCAGTCGCACGGTAATGTGGGTGGCAATCGTGCCGTTATTGCCAGCCGATTCAAGAAACTCGGTGCCGCTGGTGTCGATGGTGATATTGGCCATGGTGGTTGTCCCTTTCGGTGGGAGTTTGCGTAAATAAGAAGCCGTGCCCCTGCCGGGCCAGGCTGGGGCGATTCAGACGCTTTACAGCATCAAGTCAAGGCGAGGGTGCCATCGGCATACGAGAGGGTCTCTACACCAATCAGCTGCGCTGCGAAATAGCTCCCTACAACCAAGTAGCTGCCGTCTGTTTGCTTTTCGGTCTGGATGTTGCCCCATGCGTCATTGACGAACACCGTGTCGGTGCCAGTGCCGCCTTCTACGGTGTCAAAGCCACCCCCAAACAGGCTAATGATGTCGTCGCCAGCGCCTGTGCGGATGTAGTTGTCCACCGCGTTGTCTCGCACCGTGTCTGCTGCGCTGCCGGTAGTCACGTTCTCAATCCACACCCCGTGGGCAATGCCCACGTTGTTTTCTCCCGTGAACAAATGGTCGGTGAACCACTGGTTGGCATAAACACCCGCCACCCAGCTGTCCAGCCCCTTGTCGCCACCCCTTAACTGCTGGTAGTGCGCCTGTGTTGCTGCTGTCTGCATGGCGATGGTGTGCACATCGAAAGAACTGAGGGTTCCAGGCCGCAAATCCACCACACACACGCCGTCGGCAGTGGCTGCATTAATGCTGTCGGAGCCGCCAGCATCCCAAATAGTCAAA
The DNA here is from genome assembly GCF_028687295.1 of Simplicispira sp. NCBI lineage: Bacteria > Pseudomonadati > Pseudomonadota > Betaproteobacteria > Burkholderiales > Comamonadaceae > Simplicispira > Simplicispira sp. The sequence goes on along the minus strand of NZ_JAQUAL010000008.1, from coordinate 38,943 downwards.
TACCCTTTTTGATTGAACGATACGCTGTAGGTATTGTTCCCGATTGCGTGGCTGGTGTTGGCGCCGTACATGCTTTGCATGGCCGCAATATCCAGAATAGACCAAGAATCTGGTTTTGCGTCGCTGTCAGAAGTGTAGCTGTAGGTGTAGCCAGAACCCGTGGAGTTATAGAAAAATTCCGCCAGCCCGCTCTTGTTGTCCGTATAACTCATCACTGTGTAATCATAGTTATCCAGCGAATCTTCGAGGATATTCGGATTTTCGAACGGGTGCTTCAGGCCCATGGCGTGGCCAATTTCATGGATTACCGTAAAGTAGCTGTGGCCTCCCGCTGCATAGCTGGTGTCACGGTAATTGGTAGAGAGGAAAACATCTCCCGCATACGCGGGGGAAGTGCCTGGGTAATAGGCAAAACCGCCTACAGTGCTTTTTGTTGGTACTGCGTTGAAGCGTATGTCTCCCGTATTTCCTGCTGTTTCGGTGAACGTAACGGAAATCAACGACTCCAGTTTGTCGAATGCCTCTGCCACTACCGTTTTTTCTGTATTGTTCAATGTGCTCCAGCCGCTTGTCAAATTGCCATTGAGGGTTGCAGTATTAGAAACCCCAGAGTATTCAGAGGGAATGCTGGTATTAAAACTGTAATTTACGTTGCCAGAGTTCCACTTGTCAGTGGTTGCCAAAGAACTGTTATTGCTGAACAGCGTGCCAATATTGGTATCGGTATTGCTCTGTGCTGCGGCCAGGACGGCCAGGCTGGCGTTGCTCGTTACCTTGTTGGTGGCAGCCGTGGTGGCCAGCGTTGCCGCATCGTTGCCTGCCGCATCCTGAATCGCTGCGTTGGTTGCTGCGGCAACCACCGCAGGGGCTGCGTAGGCCACCTTGACCGACTGGCCTTCCGTGATGGGCGTTGTCAGTGTCAGTGTGACCCTGCTACCGCTGACGGTGACACCCGTGACAGCGTTGGCCGCCTCGCTGCCCGCCGTACCCGACAGGACGGTAAAAGCGCCCTTGTTCGGTGCTGTGCTGCCCAAATCCTCGCTGTAGGTCAGGACGATCTTGTCGCCCGTAAGGTTGGTCGCCGCAGAAACAAACTCGGGGGCAGTGGTGTCAACCACGGTCGGGGTGGTGTCGGGAGGTGCCGATCCACCCACCTTGAAGGTGTGCTCCACCGCCGTGGATGCCTTGCTGACGTTGGTCGCGGCATCTGTAGCGATGGCCGTGATCTTGAGCTTGGCTTCCTTGGTGACGGTGAATGCCGAGAGGTCGTTCACCACCCAGTTGCCACTCGCATCAGCCGTTGCCTCGAACACGTCTTTTTTGCTGCCGACCGTGATCTTGACCTTGGCACCGGCTTCAGCCGTACCTTTCAAACCGATCAAAGTGTCGCCAGATTTCACCAGCTCCAGCGTGGGCGTGGCGGTGAAGGTGTCGATGGTCACGATATCTGCCGCGTCGAGCACGCTGTTCTCGGAGACGTTGCCGGCTGCGTCCGTGGCGATCACGCTCAGCAAGTGCTTGCCATCGGTCAGCTTGACCGAAGATTTCCAAGTGCCGTCTTTGCCGATTTTGATGGCTTTGCCCAGGGCCAGCGAGCCGTCTTCGCCGCCGTACAGCTGCAGCGTGCCGCCGGTTTCGCCAGTGACCGCACCCGACAGGGTCACTGTGTTCTTTTTCGCCACGGTGGTGGCTTCCAGCGTGGGCGTGGCGATCGTGGTGTCGATGATCAAATCGACGGCTTTCTTGGTCTTGGTTTCATTGCCTGCGGCATCCGTGGCCTTGGCGGTGATCTTGTAGGTGCCGTCTGTCACCAGCTCTGTGTTCGCCACGGCCAGTGTCCAAAGGCCCTTGGCATCGGCAAAGGTGACGCCCAGGGACTTGGTTTGGGCTTCATCGGCAAACACTTCGACCATGGCGCCTTTTTCTGCCTTGCCAGACAGGACGGGTGTGGTGTCGCTGATGGCGCCCTTGATGGCGTTAACCGAGGGGGCTGCGGGCGCTTTGGTGTCCACCGTGAAGGCAAACCCAGCCGTCATGGCGCCTTTGCCGTCATTGGAAGCGCTGGCCGTGAGGCTGTACACGCCGTCTTTGAGCTTTTCGGTAGGCAGCTTGAACGACCAGGCGTTGCCTGTGACGGCGGCTTCGCCGATGGGCTTGGTGCCGCCGTTGTTGTAGATATAAACCTTGGTGACGCCGTCCGGGACAGCGCCCGTCACGGTGGGCAAATTGTCTGTTTTATAGACCTCCCCGGTGTCTGCACCACTTGGGGGCACCAGGGTCAGCGTGCCCGCTGGGGCTGCGGGCTTGAAATCGATGGTGAGACCGGTGGCGGACGGAAGTGCGTCACCTGCTGTGTAACCACTTGCGAAGGAGGTTGCCTTGAAGGCCACCCCCAAGTCATTGACAACGGCGGCGTGGCTACCAGCGGCACCCTTGAAGGTCAGCTTGGCCGTGGTGGCAGAGGTCTTGACCAGAACGGGGGTTAATCCTGTTGGAACACTGCTGAACGTGGCGTCCACTTCATCGCCGTTGTCGCCCGCAAAGGTGCCGTCAGTGATCTTGAATGTAAGGCTGTTGGCGATGGCGCCATTATTGCCAGCGACTTCTTCGAATTGGAAGCTGCCGGGAACGGCAGTAATTGCAATAGCCATCGTAGTTACCCTCTCAGTGAGATATTTCGCGAATAAAGAACCGTGTGCCCGGGCGCGCTTGCTTTGATCCGAGTGGCCTTGTTGTACCAGCTTTCCAAGAAACCACCAGCTTTATACCGGCGGTAGCGGCTCTGCCTTGTGCATCCACCGCCAGCCCCGTGCCCCGTAGCCCGCACGACACCCGCCCCCGCAGCGCACGCCACCCCATGAAAAAAACCGCCCGCCCCCCGGAGGGACAAGGCGGTTTGGGTGGCCGGGCGGTGTGGCCAGTTGTTATCAAAAACAATAGCTGCTCGCGCTTTCCCTGTAAGGGCTAGAGGCCGATTTGGCCTTTAATTGGAATCTGACCCCGGTTTTTATTGAGGGTGTCCAAGGCTGCGTGCCGCTCGGGCTTTTGCAGCGTGAGCAGATTGTCCTGGAAGACCGGGTTGTTCAGGTCGAGCCTGACCTTGGCTTCACTGCTCGCCATGCGAAAGACGCTTCAGCGTGTCATCGGTACTTGTATCCGATGCGCCATGGGCGACGGACCAGGCCATGGCCGCTTGCAGATCAGCTGCCGTCTTGGGTTCGTGCAGCCAGCGTTCGTTGTCCGGGATCACGGTTGCGGTACGCACGATCCACACACCAGGCTCGCGCTCTTCCACCAACACCTGGCGGCCAGCGTATTGCTTGCCTAGCGAAATCTGGCCGTTGGTGCCGACAACCTTGACGGTGGGGGAGTGTGCTGTGATGGCCATGGTGAGGCTCCTTGATGGTTTTGCACGATATTTTAGTTTTGGTGCAGCACTAATTTAAGGTTGCAGTGGCCGTTTTTCGCCAGAAGAGCCAAAAAGCTGTTCCCATGAAAAAACCGCCCGACCCGAAGGGACAAGGCGGTTTGGGTGGCCGGGCGATGTGGTCGGTTCTTATCAAAAGTAATAGCTGCTCGCGCTTGCCCCGTAAGGGCTAGAGGCCGATTGGGCTCTTAATTAGAATCTGACCCCGGTTTTTAACGATTGCGGCGATGAAAAACCCCCGCTCCTTTGCAGGAAGCGGGGGTTTGGTGGGCTTTTGCCAGCACCGCCTACCGGGGCAGGCGGTGGCTGCGGGAAGCCTTAGGCGATGATGTCAGCCATGGCAATGCCATTCAGTGCAACACCTGTCAGCTTGATGATGTTGCTCAAATCAGTACCAGCAGCGCTGGTCACCACGTAAGAGTCCGAACCGACCTGACCGACGTAGAAATCCACAGTACCGTCCAGAGCCGTCTTGGCAGCGGTGATCAGGGTTGCAAGGTCTGCCACCGCAGCACCAGCTTCAACATAGTTCGTAGCGCTACCTACGGCACCCAGCTTCAGCTTGTCAGTGCCCGACACGAAGTCGGTAGGTAGCGCAATCCAGACTTTGGATTGGTAAAAATGCTACTTTTTTAATAGCTGCTAGCGCCCGCTTCGACTGGCCCGCCTTCCTTCAGAACTTGGCCGGGGTGGGCTGGGTTGTGCATGCCATTCATCATGCAAACGCCAACACGAGATGGCCCATGGGGGCCGCTGCTGGTTTTATCTTGATTTCGATGTCGTAACCGAGTCGGCTCAAGCACTCCATGAGTTTGTGCTCGGAAAGATGGGAAAAATCACCACGCACCATCTCCGAGACCTTGGATTGGCTGATTCCCATGCGGCAGGCGGCTTCGATTGGCGTGAGGCCAAGCTTGCGGATGGCCTGGGTGATTTCGATCACCAAGCCCGATTTGATTTGCAGCCGATCAGCTTGCACAAGCTCCAGATCAGCAAACACATTGCCAGAACTGTCTTCTATTTCGATACCGTCAATCAGGCGTTTTTTCATGGTCTAGCTCCTTTGCCCATGCTTGGGCCACTTTCAGCCGGGCATGAATGATGTCCATGTCTGCTTTGGGCGTTGCGGTGCCGCGTTTGCTCTTTTTTTGAAAACAATGCAGCACAAATACCGCTTCAGCAAACTTTACGGTATAGACGGCGCGATACGTGCCATCCGAATCGTCTTCAAGCACTTCCAGCACGCCGCCTCCACCAAACCCCCTGAGAACCTTGACCGCCTCATGCCGATCACCGCGCTGGGCAAAATTTAGCGCATGGCCCATAAAGCGTCGCACTGAAGCGGGAAGTGCCAGCAAATCTTTTTTGCTGCTGCCAACCCATTTGAGCGGTTTTTCTGTGGTGGTCATCTTTTTGATTGAAAGCTGGCCCCGCTTTCCCGTCAAAGCAGCTACGCCGCATTGTGCTTGTGTATCCACCAGTAGGGTACTTTTTTCATTTGCAGGGTCGGGATAAAAAAAGCTTCGTTTTTGATAGCTGCCTGCGCACGCCCCGTAAGGGCTAGAGGCCCGATTTGGCACTTGATTGGAGTATGTCCCCAATTGCCATAAGGCTAACCAATCAATAATAACGAGAGGCCGCCCTGACCCGTGGCCCAGCCCCCCACTTTTGCGCACAAGGAATCTGCTTCATGTCTGACTGGACCGCCGGCTACGTGGCCGATATTGGCTACACCTACGGCTACTACGCCGAACTCAACCCGCTGCGCGTCAAGCTCGCTTTTCTCAAAGCGGGCCTGGCGCTGCCCACCACGGGCACGGCCTGCGAGCTGGGCTTTGGCCAGGGCGTATCGGCCAACATCCACGCCGCCGCCTCGCTCACCCAATGGCACGGCACCGACTTCAACCCCAGCCAGGCGGCCTTTGCACAAGATTTGGCCGTTGCCTCGGGGGCCAACGCCCATCTGGTCGATGATGCCTTTGCCGACTTTGCCCAGCGCCCCGACCTGCCCGAGTTTGACTACATCGGCGTGCATGGCATCTGGAGCTGGATTTCGGATGAGAACCGCGCCGTGATGGTGGACTTCATCCGCCGCAAGCTCAAAGTGGGTGGCGTGCTCTACATCAGCTACAACACCCTGCCGGGCTGGGCCAGCTTTGCGCCCATGCGCCACCTGCTGACGCAGCATGCCGAGGTGCTGGGCTCGGACGGCAACGGCATCGTCAGCCGTATCGATGGCGCACTCGACTTTGCCAGCAAGCTGCTGCAAACCAACCCCGCTTTTGCCCGCGCCAACCCGCAAGTGGCCGAGCGCCTCCAACGCATCCAAGGGCAAAACCGGCAGTACCTGGCGCACGAATACTTCAACCGCGACTGGCACCCCATGCACTTTGCCACCATGGCCGAGTGGCTGGCACCGGCCAAAGTGCAGTTTGCCTGCTCGGCCAATTACTTTGACTACATCGACGGCATCAACCTCTCGGACGAACAACAGGCGTTGCTCGATGAGATTCCCGACCCGCTGTTTCGCCAGAGCGTTCGTGATTTCATGGTCAACCAGCAGTTCAGAAAAGACTACTGGGTCAAGGGCGCACGCCAGGCCAACCAGGCCGAACAGGCCGAGGCCCTGCGCCAACAGCGCGTGCTGTTGATCACCCCGCGCGATCAGGTTCCGCTCAAGGTCAGCGGCGCGCTGGGTGAGGCCAAAATGGCCGAAAACGTCTATGTGCCCATCCTGGACCAACTGGCCGACCACAAGCCCAAAACCCTGGCCCAGCTGGAGGTCGCACTGGCCGCAAAAGACATCCGTATGTCGCAACTGCTGGAGGCGGTGCTGGTGCTCATCGGCGCAGGAAATCTGGTGGCGATGCAGGACGACGAAGTCACGCGCAAAGCCAAAAAGCAGACCGACGCGCTCAACGCCCGCCTGATGTCGCTGGCGCGCAGCAGCAGCGACATCACTTACCTGGCCAGCCCCGTCATAGGCGGTGGCATGACGGTCCACCGCTTTGAGCAGCTGTTTTTGCTGGCGCGCAGCCAGGGCCAAAAAACGCCCGAAAGCTGGGCGCAGCTGGTCTGGAATGCCCTCAACGCCCAAGGCCAAAAGCTGCTCAAGGAAGGCAAGCCCCTGGAGAGCGCCGAGGAAAACCTGGCCGAACTGACCCGCCAGGCCAGCGACTTTGCCCAGCACCGCCTGCCGATACTGAAGGCGCTACAGATTGCCTGAGCTCGATGCCCGTGCGGCCCGCCCCCGCAACACCCGCCGTCCATAAAAAACCGCTCCAGCCCCGAGGGGGTCAGGCGGGTGGTGTGACGCGGTTTTCGTCAGAAAGCGCTATGTTTTTAATAGCTGCTTGCGCCCGGCCTGCAAGGGCTGGATGCCGGTTAAGCATTTAATTGGAATCTGCCCCCGTTTTTTTACGAGGCTACTTGCTTCAATCGCTCGATATGGGGCCGTTGCTGGTTACGCTGCGCTTGCCACAGGTCGTAAGCGGCCTGCATGCGTAGCCACATTTGTGCATTAATGCCAAGCCAATCCTGCAAACGTAAGGCCATATCCGCACTGATGGCAGCGTGGCCATTGAGGATGCGCGATAACGCCGCCCGCGTTACGCCAAGCTGCTGTGCTGCTGCCGTAATCGTTACTTCGGCTGGCCAGCCTTCCTTCAGAACTTCGCCGGGGTGGGCTGGGTTGTGCATGCCATTCATGAGCAATCTCCTAGTGGTAGTCCAGATAATCGACCAGCTCCGCGTCTTCGCCATCAAATCGAAAAATCAAGCGCCAGCTGCCATTGACAGTAATGGCCCAAAAACCCGACAAATCTCCTGTCAGCGGGTGCAAGCGCCAGGCGGGGAAATTCATCTCCTGCGCGCAGGTAGCAGAATCGAGTGCGGTCAACTGTGCGTGAAGTCGGTTGCCATGGTGGGGTTGAATGCCAGCCTTGCTACCCCTGCGATAGAAGGCTTCCAGGCCTTTGTGGCGAAAACTTCGAATCATGTGTCATTGTATAGCGCAGCTATACGTTTTGGGTGGCGCACAGCCCAAGCACGGTTATGTAGAGCGCCCCGAAGATTGGCCATACAGCAGCATCCACCGCCAGCCGCAGCCCCGCAGCCCGTAACCCGTAGGTTGGGTTGCACTAGCAACCCAACATTGCCCGCACAACCCCCGCCCCCGCAATGCCCGCCGCCCCATGGAAAAACCGCCACAGCCGAAGGGATAAGGCGGTTGGCGTGGGCCGGATGGTGCAACCCAACACCACTACGAGGCTGACCCCGGTTTTACAAAAAAATACCCCCGCAACCTGGAAGATGGCGGGGGTGTTGGGGGCCAGCGCTCCCCACTGGGGTGGGGAGGGGCTGTGGGGGCGTTAGGCGATGATTTCGAATTCGCTAAACACCAGAGCTGGCCTACCCGTGGAAGTGCCGAAAGTGCCGATCAGGACAGCAGCAGTAGCACCGCTGCCGTCAGCATCGTAGTACAGCGCGCCATTGGTGGTGTTGTACACGATGCGGCCTTCAGCCGTTGCAGCAGCGGTCAAGTCAGCGCCAGACTCAAACTCAGCGGCAGTCAATGCACCTTCTGAACCCAATGCTGTAAAGGCAGTCTTGGACAGTTGAATGCTGTCATCAGCAACCGAGTAGTCAGAAAACTTGCTCTCCCCAGACAGAGCGTCGGCGGTGAACTTCAGGGTATCGGAACCACCAAAGGTGAAGATGTAGTTGAAATCACCGACCGTGATGGTCTCGTTACCGGTTGTACCCAACGTCACCACCGGGACTGCGGGGGCTGTCGTGTCCCCAGTGGTGCTTGTCACGAGCAGCGTTGTGTTGGTCACGCTGGTCTGGGCCGTTACTTCGATCAAGGCCATGGTCGAAGAGAACGTTTGAGAAACGACCTCTGTGGCGCCGTTGTACAAGCTTGCTTTGACCCCATTCGCTTCTGTCAGCTGTACCGCTAATACGGCCGTCCCGGGGGTGATGGTGGAAATTGTCGCGTATACCGGCACATCACCGCCACCCGCTTCCTCAGTGGCCGGCACCAGGTTGGTAACTGCCTTATCGGTCAACGCCACTGCGTTGTTGCCAGCCTTGTCTTGAATGGCCAGGTCGTCGGCTTTAACGGTTGTCTCAGCTGCAGGGGCCGTGTACGTCACCTTGACCGTCTCGCCCGCCTTGACGGCATCGGTCAGCGTCAGCGTGACCTTGGCGCCGCTGGAGGTAACAGAAGCGGGCTCAATGTCTTTAGTCGTGCCCACGGTAACGTCGTACGCGGTCTTGGCTGCTGTGGCAGTAGCCAGCGCCTGGCTGTAGGTCAGAACGACAGACTTGCCATCGGCACTGGTTTCCGCAAACAGCAGCGTGGGGGCGGTCTTGTCCTCGGCCTTGGCGGTGAACTTGAATTCGTCCGCAGGGCTGGAAGCCTTGCTGACGTTGCCCGCTGTGTCTTTGGCGGTGGCCGTGAGCTTGAGGGTGCCGTCTTTGGTGGGGAGGGCGCCGGTGGGGTTGTCCAGCACCCACTTGCCGGTGCTGTCGGCAGTGGCTGTGCCCACTTCCGTGCTGCCGTTCTTCACGGTCACTGTGGCACCTGCTTCAGCCGTGCCGTACATGGTGGACCAGGTACTGCCTTCTCCTTCAGCCAGCTCCAGCGTGGGGACAGCGGTGCTGGTGTCAATGGTCTTCTCCAGAACCGCGCTGGCCGAGACGTTGCCGGCGGCGTCGGTGGCAATCACGCTCAGGTCGTGCTCACCCTCGTTCAGCTTGATCGATATTTTCCAGGAGCCGTCTTTGCCGATCTTGGCGACTTTGCCCAAGGCCACCGAGCCGTCTGCGCCGCCGTACAGCTGCACCGTGCCGCCGGTTTCGCCTTCTACCTTGCCAGACAGCACCACCGAGTTGCCTTTGGATTTGGTCGCGTCGATCGCCAGCGAGGACTCAGCAATCGTGGTGTCGATGGTCAGGTTGTCTTTGGTCTGGGTCTTGGAGACGGTAGCGTTGCCCGCTGCATCAATGGCCTTGGCCGAGATTTTGTAGCCGCCGTCTTTGGCCAGCAGGGTGTTGGAGCTGTCCACAGCCAAGGTCCACAGGCCCTTGGCGTCGGCCTTGGTGATGCCCAACAGGGTGACGTCCTTGGCGTTGGTAACGGCACCGTCCTTCACGATCGGATCGACCTGGGTCTCAGAGCTGTACACCTTGACGGTGGCGTCTTTTTCTGCCTTGCCCGTCAGCACGGGGGTGGTGTCGCTGATGGCGCCCTTGACGGCGGTGACCGAGGGGGCCGCAGGGGCTTTGCTATCGACCGTGAAGGCAAAAGGATTCGACATGACGCCCTTGCCGTCGGCACTGGTGCTGACGGTAACGATGTGCGTGCCGTCTTTGAACTTGCTTGCCAGGCCGCTCAGGTCGTAGGTCCACTCACCTGTATCACCAACTTTGGTGGTGATGGTTTTGTCGAGGATTTTGTCGTTGCTGTAGAAATAGAGCGTTTCGCCTTTGGTGCCCACGCCGCCAATGGTGGGCAGGTTGTCTTTGGCACCCGTTTTAGTGTTGCCGGCTGTGTAGAAGGCGGTGGTGTCTGCCCCTGCCTCGGGCACCAAGGTCAGGCCGGTGGTGACTTTGTTGTTGAAGTCGATGGCGAGGGCTTTTCCCAGCACGGAGGTTGCGAAGGTGGCGCCTGGTGCGAACTGGGACTCATCGAACCACAGCTCCAAATTTTCGCTGGCGACTGTGATGTCGTTTGTGTTTTCGTGGGCTGTCGCCGTGCCTTTAAAGGTCAGCCGGGCGGTGGTGGCGGAGGTTTTGACCAGAACGGGTGTCAGACCTGCTGGGACGCCTGCCATGTTCAGGACGTTGCCATCTGCATCCAGCCACAGCAGCGAATCACCGTTGTCGCCAGCGAAGGTGCCGTTGGCGATTTTGATGGTGATGCCATTGGCAATGGCGCCGTTGTTGATGGCGGCTTCTTTGAAGGTGGTGGCGCTGTAGGTGAGCGTGATGTCGGCCATGGTAGTTACCCTTTCAGTGGAAATTTACACAAATGAAGAACCGTGCCCGGGCGCGCTTGCTTTGTCTGAGCAGCCGCTGCCAGTGAACTTTGCAGACGCCGGGCCGTTCGCGTCTGCGTTGTGGGTTAAACATCCCCTATGGGGGCTTAAAGTCATCCTACTACACCAATGTTATCGGTCAAGGGTTACCAGAAGTTGAATGGTTTTTCGATTGTTTACCGCCATTTTTTGAATATGGCGGCTGCCCCATTGCCTGGGCCTTGCTGTAGCGGTGCTGCGGGTGTTTTTATGTAAAAACAGCCACCAGCGCTTGTGTGGCAAGCGTTGGCAGCTATTAAAAATGTAGCGATGAGGGTGCGTCTCCCAGAATGCAGAGCGCTGTTGGCGCCTTACTTCAGCAGCGACAGCACGCCCTGCGGAATCTGGTTGGCCTGCGCCACCATGGCGGTGCCGGCCTGTTGCAGGATTTGTGTGCGCGAGAGGTTGGCCGTTTCCATCGCAAAGTCGGCATCCAAAATCCGCGAGCGCGAGGCCGACAGGTTCTCGGAGGTGATGTTCAGGCTGGCAATGGTGGTCTCGAAGCGCGCTTGCAGGGCACCCAGGTTGGCGCGTTCGCTACTGATAAAGGCCAGGGCCGCGTCCACGGTTTTCAGGGACTGGGTGGCGCTTTCGAAGGTGGTGACGTCCAGGTCGGCTACGCGCTGCAGTGTGGAGCTGGCGACAGCTGGGTCTGTTGTTGCATCGGTAAAGAAGGCGCTGCCAAATTGCGCTGTTGCCTCATCCCGAACCGAGAAGGATTTGTCCGAGTCCAGCACCACATAGCCGCTGGAGGTGACGAACTGGTCGAGGTCTGTGGTAAGCAGTTGTTGGGCTGCGGAGCCTGGCTGGTCAGGGTTTTCTGGATCGAAGCCCAGCGGCACACCAGCGGCATCGAGCTTTTCTATGGTCACGTCGCCAGCGTTTTCGGCCGTCGTGGTGCCCAAGGTGATGTCGTTGCCGGTGGGGTTGGTCAGGATGACGCGCTGGCCGTCTTGCGACAATGAGGCCGTCACGCCGGTTTTGGCCGATTGCTCGTTCACCGCCTGCACCACGCCCGAGAGTTTGTCGGAGCCGGTGGTGTTGAGCACCTCGAACGAGAGGCTTTTCAGGCTGCCCCGAACGGCAGCTTCGCCCGCTGCGTCGGCGACATCGCTGTTGGGGGGCGGCAGGTTGTCAGACTGCAGCAGCAGGGTGTATTTGCCGGGGGCGCTGAAGCTCAGGCTGATCTGGGTGCGGGCGCTGGCGTTGACGCCGGTATCACCCGAGATGTTGTTGATTTTTTCGGCAATGGTTTGGGCGGTTTCCCGTGGGTTTTCGAGGTCGCCTTCCACAGACTCAGCCACGGCAATGCTGGCAGTGCCCAAGGCGCCAAAAATTTCCACTTTTTCCGATGCGGTCGTGCCGTTGGCAAACGGGTTGGCCAAGGCGGTAGGGTCTGCGGGTGCAGCACCAGCGCCGTTGGCCGGGGTGTTCTGGTTGTTGCCATACACGCTGGTGCGCAGGTTGGCCGTGGCCGCCACAATGGTTTGGTTGGCATTGGCGCCCACCTGGAATTGCGAGGTGCCAAAGGTGCCATCCAGCAGCTTTTGGCCGTTGAATTCGGTGGTTTGCGAGATGCGATCCAGTTCAGCCACCAGTTGGCCTACTTCTTTTTGCAGGGCTTGGCGGTCGCCAGCGCTGTTGGTGGCGTTGGCCGATTGCACGGCCAGTTCGCGGATGCGCTGCAAGATGTTGCCCGAAGAGCTCAGCGCGCCTTCAGCCACTTGGGCCAGCGAGATGCCATCGTTGGCATTGCGTGCGGCCTGGTTCAAACCACGGATCTGGCTGGTAAAGCGCTCGGAAATCGCCAAACCCGCTGCATCGTCTTTGGCGCTGTTGATGCGCAGGCCCGACGACAAGCGGTTGATGGAGTTGTTCAGCGAAGCCTGGCTCATCCCCAGGTTGCGCTGGGCGGTCAGCGATGCGATGTTGGTATTGATAGTTGAGGCCATTGCGGAAACTCCTGCGGGATGAAAACAAACACTGCCGGTTCAAACGTCCTCGCACCGGCGACTCTGTGGTAACGATGGAGGTGATTGTGGAGACCGCTGCTTTTGGCGTTGCGCCGATAAAGCAAAGAAAAACCTGCCAATCTTGGTGTTTGCGCCCTAAAGTTTTTGGCGCCCCGTCCGAAAAGCTTAGTAGCGGAACCAAGATGCTGTGTTGCATCAGGAACCCGGGCCCCAAAGTGCGTAGCATTAAGGCCCTGTTGGCGGCAACGCCATTTATGAGTCAGTTCTTTTTAGGAGATTTGCAATGGCTTCCACCATCAATACCAACGTCGCCACCTTGACTGCACAGCGCAATCTGGGTACCAGCCAAGCGTCGTTGAACCAGTCCATCAACCGCCTGTCGTCGGGCCTGCGCATCAACAGCGCCAAAGACGATGCGGCTGGCTTGGCCATTTCGGAGCGTTTCACCGGCCAAATCCGTGGTTTGAACCAAGCTGTGCGCAACGCTGGCGACGGTATCTCGCTGGCACAAACCGCTGAAGGCGCGCTGAAGGCGTCGGGCGACATCCTGCAACGGGTGCGTGAACTGGCTGTGCAATCGGCCAACGCCTCTAACAGCGCTGGCGACCGCCAAGCCCTGCAAAAAGAAGTAGGCCAACTGGTGGCTGAACTGGATCGCATCTCGCAAACCACCGAGTTCAACGGCGCCAAGCTGCTGGATGGCTCTTTTGGTACCCAGCAGTTCCAAGTGGGCGCCAACGCCAACCAGACCATCGTGGCGGCTACCGCCAACATGCGTACCAGCACCTACGGCAACAACCAGATGGATATAACGGGCAAGGCTGCCCAGAGTTTTACTACCGGCGATACTGCTATTCCGACCGGCATTGCAGAGGGCGACTTGACCATCAACGGCTTTGCCGGTTCCAAGACCATCGCCATTGCAGAGAACGAGTCGGCTGCCGCCACTGCTACCAAAATCAACCAGTCCAGCGACGAGACCGGCGTGAGCGCCACTGCACGCACCGAAGCGCGTCTGGACATGGTCAAAGGCAGCTACACGCTGGCCATTGCCTCGGGCGACAACACTACGCAAAAGGTGTCGTTCTCGGTGTCGGCAGCCACTTCGGATGGTTTGTCGGAGGCGATTTCTGCGCTGAACCAGCAATCGTCCAAAACGGGCGTGACCGCTTCGCTCAGCGACGACAACAAAGCCGTTGTGCTGACCAACGCCAGCGGAGAAACCATCAATCTTGCACTGGCAGGCACTCCTACTGAACGTGAAACTGGTGTGACACCGCAAATCCAGGTCTCCAAGCTCAACCAACAGGGCTATGCCAGCACTACCCCTGTAGTGTTGGGTAGTGATACCAACGGCGCTGCGATCGGTGGCTACCTGGTGCTGGATTCGGAAAAGTCGTTTAGCTTGGGCACAGCTACTGAGCCGGGTTATTTGGATGAGGCTGCTGCCGAGTACGGTGCGGTAGAAAGCGTGGATGAGACTACTGGTACTCCCACCATCTCGGGCACTGTGGTGACTACCGATGCGGATGTCTCCAAGTCTTCGAGCCTGCAAAAAGTGGCCGATCTGGACATCACCACCTTTAAGAAGGCCACTGAAGCGCTGAAGACTGTGGATTCGGCCCTGGCTTTTGTCAGCGGTACCCGCGCCGACCTGGGCGCTTTGCAATCGCGCTTTGAAACTTCGATTTCGAACCTGCAAACCAGTTCGGAGAACCTGTCTGCCGCACGTTCGCGCATTCTGGATGCCGACTTTGCGCAAGAAACTGCCAACCTGTCGCGCTCGCAGATCCTGCAACAGGCTGGTACCGCCATGGTGGCCCAGGCCAACCAGCTGCCACAAGGCGTGTTGGCCCTGCTGCGTTAATCGCGCCGCTGCCATGCAGCAATGAAGGTGGTGGCATTCAGGTGCCACCACCTTTTTTTATGCGCTACCAAGACCATAGCGCGCGAATTGGCAGGTTTAGCGGTGCATTTACCGTAGTTCAAAAAACACGATGCGCGCCATAATTTGCATTGCATCTGCTTTCAGGAGGTTTGTATGGCGACCCTTTCTTCACCCGGCATCGGAACCAACGGTCTTAACGTCAAGAACATCATTTCTGAGTTGGTCAAGCTGGAGCGGCGGCCGCTTGCCACCCTTGAGGTGCAGGCTGTCACCACCAAAACCAAAATTTCTGCTTTCGGGCAAATCAAGTCGCTGGTCTCGGAGCTGTCCGATGCTGCCAGCAAGCTGACCAGCGTGACGGGCTGGAACGCCGTTGCCACCACCTCGTCCGACAGCAAGTTTGTGAGTGCTACTGCAGTGGGTGGTACGCTGGCCACCAGCTTTACGGTGGAAGTACAAAGCCTGGCCAAGGCACAGTCCACCGCATCAGGCTCTGTCAGTGGCGCAGTGGGGGCGGGCAAGCTCAAGATTGAGTTGGGCAGCTGGGGGGCTACTACGCCGGGAGCCACTGGCACTTTTGTGCCCAAGGCGGGTACACCGATAGAGATCAATGTGTCGGCCTCCGACACCGTGTCCGATATTGCCAGCAAGATCAACGGCTCTAATGCGGGCGTTACTGCCACCGTCCTGACCGATGCCAATGGCCAGCGCCTGTTGCTGCGCAGCAAGGAGACCGGGCTGGAGTCAGGGTTTCAAGTGACGGCGCAAGATATCCAAAGTGGCTCGGGTACCCAGGCCGATCCGTATGTGTACGCCCCCGCTGATGCAGACAACACTGGCCTCTCGCGCTTGAGCAGCGCGCAGATCGATACTGCCGCCACCCAGTTGGCGGCCAACGCCAAGGCCAAAATCAATGGTATTGTCGTGGAGTCGTCCACTGACACGTTTGCCAATAGCGTCTCTGGTGTGACTTTCAAGGCGGAGCAGGTCACTGATGTGGGCAAGCCCATCACCATCACGGTGGCCAAAGACAACTCGGCCATCCAGGCCAACATCGAAGCGTTTGTCAAAGCCTACAACGGTATCAATGCGGTGCTGAACGAGGCCACCAAATACGACAAGGGTGCCAAGTCGGCGGGACTGTTGCAGGGTGACTCTACCGTGGTAGGGCTGCAAAACGCGCTGCGCTCGGCCATTCGGGAGGCGGGGGGCTCGGCACTTTTTAAGCACCTGTCAGACATTGGTGTGGTTCAAAAAACCAGCACCGACCCGGCCGCCACCGCCGCTTTGGGTGGTGAACTCACCTTGGACACCAGTAAGCTGAACAAAGCCCTGAATAGCAACGCCGAAGAGGTGAAAAAATTCTTCCGGGGCGATGACGCCACCGGCACTGAAGGCATGGCTGTCAAGCTCAAGGCGCTGACCACCAACTTGCTTTCCACTGACGGGTTTTTCAAGTCCAAAGAGTTGGTGCTGGAGGCCAGCCTCAAGCGCAATGCCAAGGATCAGGAACGTGTGAACGCACGGGTCAACGAATTTGAGAAACGCACCACCGCCCGCTACACCGCGCTGGACAGGCAAATGAGCACCCTCAACGGGCTCAATGCCTACATTTCCCAGCAAGTCACCGCCTGGAATAAATCATCGGGTTGATAGTGCCTTCAGTTTTTGCGGCAATGGCCGATAAATTGAACAAGTAACCCAAGGGATAGCAGCATGTTTACCGCCTACAACCCCCGCGCAGCCTCCGCTTACCAGCGGATCAATGTGGAAACCAGTATGCACACGATTGACCAGCACCAGTTGGTCAGCTTGTTGTATGACGGTGTTCTGGGTGCCATTACGTCTGCTCGCGGTGCTTTGGCGCGCGGCGACGTGCCGCTCAAATGCAGCAGCATCTCCAAGGCCATCCGCATTATTGAAGAGGGCTTGGGCACGGCGCTGGACCGCGATGGCGGTGGTGAGCTGGCGCAAAACCTGGGCGCGCTGTATGACTACTGCTTGCAGCGCCTGATACAGGCCAACATTCGCAACGATGACGCCATTCTGGAAGAAGTCGCGCGTTTGATTGAGCCCATCGCCCAGGGCTGGAACGAGATCAAGAAACCTGCCGCTGAGCGGCCACGTGCTTCCGGCACGGTGACGATGGAGACGTAAGCCATGCCAGCAATGCTGATTGATTACTACAAAGCCATAGAAGACAGCAGCGTCAAGATGCTGGAGGCGGCCAAGCTCAAAGATTGGGATGGTGTGGTGCGCTACGAAGGCGCTTGCGCGGTGCTGATCGAGCAGTTGCGTGCCAAGGCCACCGAAGAGCAGTTGTTGCCCGAGCACCGGCGCGAGAAGGTTCGCATCATGCAGCGCATTTTGCGCAACGATGCGCAGATCCGTTGTTTGGCAGAGCCTTGGCTGGCGCACTTTGAGCACATGTTTGAAGGCCAGCCGCAGATGGTGCACTGAGCGCAGCAGGCCGCGCGGGCTGCGCGCTCTCTTGTTTTTCCACGGCAAGCCCTGTTATTGCAACAGGGCTTTTTTGTGGGCGCGGCCCGCAGAGCACACGGCCCGGTCATCCACGCAAAAAAGGCCCAAAATTTGGGCCTTTTTGTGCTCTGGCCCTTGCGGGACGTGCGCTAGCAGCTATAAAAATAATAGTAATTTGGGCGCTCAGACCTGCATGTTCATGATGTCGGTGTAGGCCTGCACCAGGCGGTTTCGCACGTGCAATGAGGCTTGGAAGCCAATTTGTGCCTTTTGCATGGCCAGCATGGTCTCTTCCAGGCTGACGTTGGGGTTTTCCAGCTGCACTTCGCGTTGCAGTGCGGTGGAGTAGTTTTGCGACGCGCTGACCGATTTCAGCGCGCTTTTGAATTCGGTGTAGAAGCCTTGCTCCTGGGCGCCACCTTCAGGTGCAACAGAGGTGGCGCGGCGCAGCGATCCTGCGCCAGACAGTGGGGCGGTAACGGAGTTGATGCGGAGGTCCATGGTGGTCTTGCTCATTAAGGTGGCGATGGGTGCAATCGTAGGGACGACGGGCGCATTTATCAGGGCGAATAGATGGCCAAAGGTGGGGCTTATCTGGCGAGTGCGTTGGGGCGGGTTCCGAATAATCGAACGCACGCCAGGTCCGTCACCGGGCCCGTCATACTGGAAAAAAAGATGTCCGCAGTTGCTGAAATACCCCTCAATGCCAATCCGCCTGCCAGACCCGCCTGGTTGCAGCGCCTGACCGCTCTGGATCGTGGCCAGCGCTTGCGCTTGGGTTTGGGCGTGGTTTTGCTACTGGCTGCCATCGTGGCGGCGGTGCTGCTCAACCGCCAGCCTGATTACAAAGTGCTGTTTTCCAACCTCAGTGACAAAGACGGCGGAGCCATCGTGGCGCAGTTGTCGCAAATGAACGTGCCCTATAAGCACGGTGATGGGGGTGGCTCCATCATGGTGCCTACCGACCGCGTGCACGATGTGCGCCTGCGTCTGGCATCGCAAGGTTTGCCCAAGGGTTCGGTGTCAGGTTTTGAGCTGACCGAGGCCAACCGTTTTGGTCAGACGCAATTTCAGGAGCGGTTGAATTTCCAACGGGGGTTGGAGGGCGAGCTGACGCGCTCCATCCAGTCGCTGTCGTCGGTGCAAAGTGCCCGTGTGCATTTGGCACTGCCCAACCAGAATGGTTTTTTCCGCGAGCAGCAAAAGCCTTCGGCATCGATTCTGGTCAGCCTGTACCCAGGCCGTATCCTGGATCGCACGCAATTGGCGGGTATCGTCCATCTGGTGGCATCCAGCGTGCCTGAACTGGCACCTTCAGCAGTGAGCGTGCTGGACGATTCGGGCAAGTTGCTGTCCAAGTCGCCCGATGGCGCGGATGACAAGGGCTTTGATGCCCAGCAGCTGATGTATGTGCAGCAAATCGAGCAGCTCTACACCAAGCGCGTGATGGATATTCTGGAGCCGGTGATGGGCAAGAACAACATCAAGGCCCAGGTGACGGCGGAGGTGGACTTCAGCCGCACCGAATCGACCTCGGAGCAGCACCGTCCCAATTTGTCCACCGATGCCAGCGCCATCCGCAGCCAGCAGGTGGTGGAGAGCACCAACTCCCAGGATGGCAACACTGTGGCTACGGGCGTACCCGGGTCGGTGGCCAACCAGCCGCCCCAGCCAGCGGCGGCGCCCATCAACGGTGCCGCGCCGCAATTGGCCGCCGCCGGTGGCAGTGGCCAGCAGTCATCAAGCAACAGCAAGCGCGAGTCGATCACCAACTATGAGGTGGACAAAACGGTGCGTGTGACGCGCGGCAGCAGCGGCGCCGTCAAGCGTGTGAGCGCTGCGGTGGTGGTCAACTACCAAAATGCCGTCGATGAAAAAGGCAAACCCATCACCAAGCCTTTGACGCCCCAGCAGTTGGCACAAATGACGGCACTGGTACGTGAAACGATTGGCTTCAATGCTGAGCGTGGCGATTCGGTCAACCTGATGAACACTCCCTTCCAGATCGAGGAGATCAAGACCGAAGACGTGCCACTGTGGAAGCAGCCTGAAACTGTGGCGTTGGCGCAGAACTTTGCCTGGCCCATCGGTCTGGCCCTGTTTGCCGGCCTGCTGCTGCTGGGCCTGATGCGTCCGGCGCTGAAGGCGATGGCAGCGCCACCCGCTGCCGAGAGTTCCCAGCTTGATGCGCTGGAAGCCGAGGCTCTGGAGCGCCCAGCGCTGCCGTCGCCAGGCCCCGCCCAGCCTACGCCAGAGCAATTGCGCCTGGAGGATGCCCGTGCCCTGGCGCGCCAGAATCCGATTGCTGTGGCTAACATTGTGAAAACGTGGGTCAACGGCGACGCTGGCTGACCCCCTGCAACAGGATGGATTTTCACTATGGATGAGCAAGGTCTCAACGATGCAGCCATCTTCCTGATGTCATTGGGCGAGGAAGAGGCATCAGAGGTTTTCAAGCATTTCTCACCCAAAGAGGTGCAAAAGCTGGGCGAGGCCATTGCGCGCATGCGCTCGGTTTCGCGCGACAAGGTCGATGAGGTGATCAACAAGTTCACCAACGCGGCAGCGGCCCAGAGTTTGCTGGTGTCCGACACCAGCGACTATGTGCGCTCGGTGCTCAAGCGTGCGCTGGGCGACGACAAAGCTTCTTTGCTGATTGACCGTATCTTGCAGGGCGGTGACGTTTCGGGCATTGAGAGCCTGAAGTGGATGGACCCGCTGTCGGTGGCTGAACTGTTGCGTGGTGAGCACCCGCAGATCATTGCGGCCATTCTGGTACATCTGGAGTACGAGCAATCGGCTGCGGTGCTCAAGCAATTTACCGAGCGCCAGCGCAGCGAGGTCATGCTGCGCGTGGCCACGTTGGAAGGTATTCAGCCGATTGCGCTGAAAGACCTGAACGAGGTGCTGTTCAAGGTGCTGGCTGGGGGTGACAAGATTCGCAAGACGTCGCTGGGCGGCGTCAAGACAGCGGCAGAAATCATCAACCTGTTGGGCTCGAACATCGAGTCCTCAGTACTTGAGTCGATTGGCAGCCATGATCCTGAGCTGGCCCAAAAGATCATGGACAAGATGTTCGTGTTCGAGCACATGGTCAAACTCGATGACCGCTCTATCCAGATCGTGTTGCGCGAGGTGGCTTCCGAGACACTGATCGTGGCATTGAAGGGGGCATCGTCGGAGCTGATGGACAAGTTCCTGAACAACATGTCCAAGCGTGCTTCGGCGTCGCTGCGCGAAGACCTGGAGGCCCGTGGCCCGTTGCGACTTTCCGAAGTGGAAGAGCAGCAAAAAGAAATCATCAAGATCGTGCGCCGTTTGGCCGACGAAGGTCAGGTGGTGATTGGTGGTGGCGCAGATGACAGCTTCGTCTAAATACCGCAGCGCTTACACGCGCTTTATTCCCCGCGAAGAGCTGGGGCACGCTACACCGGTGCAGTTTGGTGCAGTGGATGGCTCGGGCCTGAAGATTTTTTCAGCGGAAGACAAGCTGGCCACCGAGCAGGCATTGCAAGAAGAACAGTTGCGCGCGCAGCAAGAGGCACACGCTGCACAGACGCAGCAAATGCTCTTGGAGTACCAGGCGCAGGCACAGCAGGATCGCGATACGGCTGTACAGCAAGCCCATGCCCAGGGCCAGGAGCAGGGCCGCGCAGAGGCTGCGCTGGAGTGGCAGCAGCGCCTGGATGAATACGTGGCTGGGCAAGGTCAAGAGGCCGCTTTGCGCCTGGAGGCGGTAGTGCAGACGCTGCAAGCGCAGTTGCAGGCTATGCAGCAACACATGGCGCAAGACGTGCTGGAGCTGGCTTGTGATATCGCCCGCCAGGTGGTGCGCCAGGAACTGCGCGCTAACCCGCAGGCTTTGTTGCCCGTGGTGCGCGAGGCGCTGGAGATGGTGGTGTCGGACGGG
Organism: Simplicispira sp.; assembly: GCF_028687295.1. Lineage (NCBI taxonomy): Bacteria > Pseudomonadati > Pseudomonadota > Betaproteobacteria > Burkholderiales > Comamonadaceae > Simplicispira > Simplicispira sp. The sequence goes on along the minus strand of NZ_JAQUAL010000008.1, from coordinate 18,182 downwards.
CGCCCCGCCACGGTACGGTTGCATCCGCAAGACCATGCTGCGGTGGCCGATGCCTTGCGTGCAGAAATGCCACAGGCCTCGGTGCAGTGGGTGGCCGATGCAGCGGTGGCGCCGGGCGGCTGCCTGGTCGATGCGGCTGGCACGGTGGTAAATGGCAGCCTGGAAAAACGTTGGCAGCGTGCGATTGCCCCTCTGGGGCTGGCTGCGGCGTGGGAGCCTGAGTTGGCGCCCGGTGGGGACGATGATGGCATCTGAAGATGCCTTTGCTGCGGAGCATTGGACGCAGTTCATGGCAGGTGCGCGCGCGCGCTTGGCCGATGGCGTGCCGCTGGAGACGCGCGGCACCCTGACGCGCCTGACCGGACTGGTGCTGGAGGCCTCGGGCATCCGTGTGCCGGTGGGCTCGCAGTGCATGCTGCAAATGCCGGGTCAGGAGCCGGTGCTGGCCGAGGTGGTGGGTTTTTCTGACGACCGTGCCTTTTTGATGCCAGCGGGCGATGTCCACGGTATGTCCAGTGGTGCCAGTGTGGTGCCAGCACCGCCGTATGTCCCGAGGCCACGTTTGGGTGAGCCCTCGCGGCCTGTCAGCCAAGTGGGCATGTTGCGTTTGCCCATGGGTGATGGTTTGCTGGGGCGCGTGGTGGACTCGCAAGGACTGCCGCTGGACCACGGCGGGCCGGTGCTGGATGTGGCGGCCGAGCCCATGGATCGCCGTCCCATCAACGCCATGGACCGTGACCCGGTGCGCGCACCGCTGGACACTGGGGTGCGCGCCATCAATGCGCTGCTCACGGTGGGGCGGGGTCAGCGCTTGGGGCTGTTTGCCGGTTCGGGTGTGGGTAAGAGCGTGCTGTTGGGCATGATGGCTCGCTATACCCAGGCCGATGTGATCGTGGTGGGGCTGATTGGAGAGCGGGGCCGCGAAGTCAAAGAATTCGTGGAAGATATTTTGGGCGCTGAGGATCGGGGGCGTGCTGTGGTGGTGGCTGCGCCAGCAGATGCCCCGCCGCTGTTGCGTATGCAGGGTGCGGCGTATGCCACAGCGGTGGCCGAGCATTTTCGGGACAAAGGCAAGCATGTATTGCTGCTGATGGACTCGCTCACGCGCTATGCCATGGCACAGCGTGAGATCGCCCTGGCCATTGGCGAGCCACCGGCCACCAAGGGTTATCCTCCATCGTGCTTTGCCAAGCTGCCCGCGCTGGTGGAGCGCAGCGGTAATGGTCTGCACGGGGTGGGTTCGATTACCGCCTTTTACACCGTACTCTCCGAGGGCGACGACCAGCAAGACCCGATTGCCGATGCAGCCCGCGCCATTTTGGATGGACATATTGTGTTGTCGCGTGCACTCGCCGAGATGGGGCACTTTCCGGCAATTGATATCGAACAGTCGGCATCGCGCGTCATGCACAACGTGGTCAGCCGTGAGCATTTTGAGCTGGCGCGGCAGTTCCGGGCCACCTATTCGCGCTACCAAAAGAGCCGTGATCTGGTGCAGGTGGGGGCTTACATGAGTGGCTCCGATCCGCAGCTTGATGATGCCATTCGCCGCCAGCCGGCCATGGCTGCGTTTTTGCAGCAGGGCATGTTTGATGCCTCCTCCATGGATGAGAGTTGCGCTGCCATGGCCCAGGTACTGAGGTAATGGGAGGGCCGAACCCGTGTCTGCACTGAAAGGCCTGATGGTGGCGGTGGAAGTAGCAGAGCGTCAGCGTGATGCTGCCCGCCAGGGAGTACAGAATGCGCGTGCGGCGCACCAAGCTGCCCAGGGGCAGATGGAGCAGTTGCAGGGGTATGCCAACGAAACCGAAGGCCGCTGGGGTATGCGCGCCGATGCCACGGTGGCCCCGGAGGTGATGTTTCACCACTACCAGTTCATGGCGCGTCTGGCCCATGCCATCGGTTTGCAGACCACCGTGGTGCGAGATTACGAAGGGCGTGTGGCAGCAGCGCAACAAGGATTGCTGCAAACTGAGTTGCGCTTGGCCAGTTTGAAGAAACTTACCGACAAGCGTCGCCTGGAGCTGGAGCATGCCCAGGCCCGCCGCGACCAAAAGCAGACCGACGAACGGGCGGCCTTGCAGTACCGTAAAACATCAAATGGCCTCTAGCGGGCCGGGAGCAGCGACCATGGAGCAAGTGCGTATATCCAGCCCCCAGGCACCCCAGGGCAGTGCCCAAGCCAGCCGGGGCAAACCGGCATCTTCGGATGGATTGTCGGCAGCGGCCGGGTCAGGCGAGTTCTTGTCATTGCTGTCGGCGTTGGGTGGTGAGGTTTTGCAGGATGTGTCAGTGTCCGCGTCAGACTTGACTCCATCCACCACTTTATTTGGCGATGCTGCCTTGGCGCTGCCTGGTCAGGATCCACTGTTGCCGTTGGCCATTCCTGCAAGTGTGCTGCCGGAGCCTCCTGTCACTGACATGGCTGCTTTGCTGGCCTTGCAGGGCGGCTGGGGCGGTGTTGCATCGCCAGGGTCGCAGGTTGTAGCGGTGGGCGGGACAGGTACTGCACCGCAGGTGGGCGCCATCGCACAGTCTGTGTGGGGTGGGAGCGCCTTGGGACTGGGCAGTGCGCGCAACGCAGGGGGCGGGGGAGAGTTGGGGCTGGTGGCGCAAACGGCTGCGTTCGATACAGCCGCAGAGGAGCCCGTTGCCCATACGGCGCTCGCGTCTGCGCTGGGGGCGCGGCGCGCTGGTGCACGTGCGCTCGGCGCTGTAGGTACCGGCGATCTGGCTGCGGCCAGCGTCGCGCTGAAAGCAGGTGCCAGTGATCGCCAAGTGCTGGCGATTGGAGGAGGCTCTGGCGCACCGACAGCCTCAGTGCCGCCGATCGGTGCATCTGCCTTGGCGTCCTCTGATCGTCGGGAGTCTGCTGCTACCGCAGTGCCAGCAGGGCAGCCGCAGGCAGACATGGCGTTGGTAGCACCTGGCCCTGCCGCGCTGGGCGCGCCCGAATGGTTGCGCGGTGGACAAGGTCTTGCGCGTGGCAGCGAGGGGATTGCGCCGTTGGCGGGTGCAGGTAGTCAGGGCACCTCAGCTGCGTCCGCACCATTGCCCGATTCAGCTGAAGTGGGTCAGCCTTTTGACCCGTCTGCTGCGCTGGGGCCTGAAGACACTGTAGCGGAACAGGTGGCGTACTGGGTTAGCCAGAATATCCAGAATGCCGAACTGACGGTGGAACACGCTGGTCATCCGGTGGAGGTGAGTGTGGCGCTTACGGGCAAGGAGGCACATGTCACTTTCCGCAGCGACCAAGGCCAGACTCGTGAATTGCTGGATGCTAGCGTGGACCAGCTGCGTGAACTGCTTGGCCGTGAGGGGTTGGAGTTGTCTGGCGTCACGGTGGGCCATTCGGGGGGACAGGGGGGGCAGTCGGGAGAGGCAGGCGCACAGCGTGAGGGCCAGCGTGGCGCTCGCCAAGTGACTGTACAAGTTCCTGGCATTGCTGCCAGTGGTCAGCGCTCTGCGGTGCTAACCGATAAGGCTGTGGATGTTTTTGTCTAGGCGCTGACCTGTTTGCATGCAGGGGCGCGGTGGAATGCCAGTGGTTTATGCTTTTATTCTGGCTATTATGGGGGGCTGCATGTTGAATAATGCAGTCCATCACCCATAGGCTTGTGCGCGTCTAAAGCGCGTCGGCCCCTTCTGCTTGTCGCAAGGAATATCCAACGTGTCGACCCCCGCCCCGGCCGCCGAGCCCGCCACCAAGCCTGCCAAGAGCAAGAAGCTTCTCCTTATTGGCGGGGTGCTGCTGCTGTTGCTGATCGTCGCTGGTGGTGCTGCTGCTTGGTTCATGTCGCAAAAACAAGCGCTGGATGAGAACGGAGAGCCTATCGCCGCTGCACCCAAAGCTGCGGTAGCGCCGACCTTTTTGCCATTAGAAAACATGGTGGTCAATTTGGCCGACCCCGGGGGCGATCGCTTTGTGCAGCTGGGTATTACGTTGGAGCTTGCAGATGACAAAACAGCAGACAAGGTCAAACAGTACATGCCCAGTGTCCGCAGTAGCATTTTGATGCTGCTGTCGCAGCGCACTGCAGAAGACCTTTTGCTTCTGGAGGGGAAGGAAAAGCTGGCGCTGGATATTCAGCGCGAGGTGGCCCGCCCTCTGGGTTTCCGGGCCAACGAAGCACGCAATGCGCGTCCTGCGGATGCGGAAGGCGATGATCCGCCTCCGCGCAGGCAGCAAAATCCAGTTCGACGCGTTCTGTTTTCCAGCTTTATCATTCAATAACGCTGGTGAGGTTGCGGCGATGAGCGAATCATTTTTATCCCAGGAAGAAGTCGATGCCCTGCTGGAAGGGGTGACTGGCGAGAGCCAGAAAAACTCCGAAGAGGTGCATGAAGACGGTGAAGTCCGCCGTTACGATATTTCCAGCCAAGAGCGCATTGTTCGTGGGCGCATGCCGACGATGGAAATCGTCAACGAGCGCTTTGCCCGGAACTTCCGTATTGGCTTGTTCAATTTCATACGCCGCAGTCCCGAAATTTCGGTGGGAACGGTGGCGGTGCAGCGTTACAGCGCGTTCTTGCGTGAACTGGCGGTACCCACCAATTTCAACATTGTGGCCATCCGGCCCCTGCGTGGTAACGGCCTGATTGTGTGTGAGCCGTCGCTGGTCTTCGGCATTATCGATACCTTGTTTGGTGGTGTGGGCAAGTTCCAGACACGTATTGAAGGGCGCGATTTTTCGCCTACCGAGCAGCGCATCATCAATCGGCTGGTTGATGTGATTTGTGCAGAGTACAAAAAAGCTTGGCATGGCATTTATCCACTGGAGCTTGAGTACCAGCGTTCTGAGATGCAGCCCCAGTTTGCCAACATTGCAACGCCCAGCGAAATTGTGGTGTCTACCGCATTCCAGCTTGAGATTGGCGATTTGGCGGGGGCTATCCATATCTGCATGCCTTATGCCACGCTGGAGCCTATCCGTGATGTGCTTTATTCATCTACCCAGGGTGACTCCATTGAAGTGGATCGTCGCTGGGTGCGCGTGTTGACGCGTGAAATTCAGTCGGCAGAAGTGACGCTGGTGGTCGAGTTGGCGCGTGCTGATGCGACTGTGGAACAGCTGTTGGCCATGAAGCCTGGTGACTTTATTGAGTTGGATCGAGAACCCCGTATACGTGCATCCATTGGTGGCGTTCCTGTGTTTGAGTGTCAGTACGGCACACACAATGCAAAGTACGCCATTCGCATTGAAGAGTGTTTGCGCACCTCGGATCTGAGCTGGATGGGAGAAAAGAATGGCAAATGAAGAAAACAAGAGCAGTGCCGATGATCCGTTTGCAGGTTGGGCTGAGGCACTCGAAGAGCAAAAAAAAGTAGACGACAAAGATACTGAACAGGGAGGGCCACTCAGCGGTGAAGCGGTGCGGCCTTTTGCTGCAGCTGGCGATCCGCCGATCAATGACATCAACATGGTGCTGGATATTCCGGTGCAGTTGTCGGTGGAGTTGGGGCGTACCAAAGTACCTATCAAGTACATCCTGCAATTGGCCCAAGGCTCTGTGGTGGAACTGGATGCGCTGGCAGGCGAGCCTATGGATGTGCTCGTCAATGGCTATTTGATTGCGCAAGGTGAGGTTGTGGTAGTGAACGACAAGTTTGGTATCCGCTTGACAGACGTCGTTACGCCGTCCGAGCGCCTGCGCCGGGTCAGCCGTGGATAGTGGTGGCATGTCGCAGGCTTTGACAGCCGTGGTGCTGTTTGTCGGCGCCGTAGCTATGTTGCCGTGGCTGGTTCGGTACCTACAGCAGCGCCGCGTTGTAGCGCAGGCTGGTTTGGGGATGGCGGCGCGTGTATTGTCGGCGGTCGCGGTGGGGCCGCACCAGCGTGTGGTGACTGTAGAAGTCGGCCCGGATGGTGCAAGGGTCTGCTTGGTCTTGGGTGTTACAGCACAACAGGTGAGTTGTTTGCATGTGCTCCAACCTACAGTGCCTATACCCCCGGTGGGCAGTTTTACCCAAGTTATGGCGCAGGCGACGCAATCCGACGCTTATGGCGAAGAAAGTCGCCATGTTTAATCGCTGGCGGCTATACGGCATATCTGGTAGAGACTTGCCGCGTTATTTTGGCTTGCTGGTGCTGTGCATGGCTGGCATGGTTTGGCATATGCCGGTTTGGGCGCAGGCGGCTGGTTCCTTGCCTCTGTTGGTAGGAGCGGGAGGCCAAGGAACGAGCTTCTCGGTGCCGATACAGACGCTGCTCTTTTTTACGGCCCTGTCATTCTTGCCAGCCATTTTGCTGATGATGACTGGCTTTACACGCATTGTCATAGTGTTGTCGTTGCTGCGCCAAGCTTTAGGTACGCAGTCGGCACCACCCAATCAGGTAATTATTGGGCTATCGCTTTTTCTCACCATGTTTGTCATGGGCCCTACTTTAGACAAGGTGTATCAGGAAGCCTATTTGCCCTACACCACCAATGCCATCAGCTTTGAGCAGGCGGTAGAAAAGGCAGAAGCTCCCATGCGACAGTTCATGCTGAAGCAGACGCGGCAGTCTGATTTTTCGCTGTTTGCGCGATTGGCCAAACTTGAATCTTCAACTACTGCAGAGACTGCGCCCTTAAGGGTTCTGGTGCCTGCTTTTGTAACCAGTGAGCTGAAGTCTGCATTCCAGATAGGGTTCATGATCTTTATCCCTTTTCTGGTTATTGATATGGTGGTGTCCAGCATTCTGATGTCTTTGGGCATGATGATGCTGTCACCTGTACTGGTGGCGTTGCCATTCAAACTGATGTTGTTTGTGCTGGCTGATGGCTGGAATTTGCTGATTGGCTCGCTGGCTGCCAGTTTTGTCACTTAACGGGAGAAAGCATGACTTCGCAAATGGTTCTTACCATAGGGCGTGAGGCGCTGACGCTGCTGCTCATGATTGCGATGCCTGTGCTGGGCGTGGTCATGGGCGTGGGCTTGCTGGTGAGTATTTTCCAGGCTGTCACTCAAATTCACGAGGCTACCTTGGCTTTTGTGCCCAAATTGATTGCCGCAATGGTGGTGTTTTCTGTTGTTGGCCCATGGATGTTAAGCACGTTGGTGGACTACATCCGACGTACCATTGAGTCCATTCCAGCGATGATGGGATAGGTGAGTGGTACCAAGTTGATCACCTTTTCTGAGGCGCAGCTGGTCACGTGGCTGTCTCCGATTCTTTGGCCATTTTTACGTGTATTGGCGTTATTTTCTGTAGCGCCAGTGTTTTCGATGCGCGTGATTCCGATGCGCGCCAAGATTGGATTGGCTTTTTTCGTCTCTTTGTGCGCGCAAACCATGCTGGCGAACCAGCCGGTGGTTCCGTTCAACAGTCCTGCGGCACTGGGTGCTGTCATGCAGCAAGTGGGCGTTGGTCTGGCTCTCGGGTTTGCTGTGCGTTTGGTATTCGCCTCGGTGGAGCTGGCGGGTGAAATCGTTGGCTTGCAGATGGGGTTGAATTTTGCATCCTTTTTCGATCCGACCAGCAATGCACAAGTGAGCGCAGTAGCGCGTTTCTTTGGGCAAATGGCCATGCTGCTGTTTGTAGTCATCAATGGTCATTTACTGCTGATCATGGCGGTCGTGGAGAGTTTTCGGAGCTTTCCGGTGGATGGAAACTTCTTGCAGGCGCTTGCGCAGATGCGCCTTTATGCGCTGGGAACATCGCTGTTCTCTAGCGCTTTGTGGATTGCCTTGCCCATGATGGCGTTGCTATTGTTTGTCAACTTGACGATGGGCATCATCTCGCGTGTTGCTCCCCAGATGAACATTTACGCTGTCGGTTTTCCGGTCACGTTGACCGTCGGCTTGCTTGGTATTACAGCCACATTGCCCATGTTGGAGCAGCCCGTGCTGACGTTGCTACAGCAAGCCATAGACTTGTTTGCTGTTCAGCGGTAGAGCAGTGCTTTGAACAGGCTATTAAACCAACTGATTGCGTATGGCGTATACGGTGAGCTCAGCATTATTGGTAAGGCCGAGTTTTTCCAGTACCCGGGAGCGATAGACACTTACGGTTTTGGGGCTGAGCATCAATTCTTCTGCGATTTCAGACAGTCGTCTGCCAGTAGCAATTTTGAGCAGAGTTTGTAGCTCGCGTTCCGACAACGCTGAGTGGGGCATTTCTGGTACACGTTCTGAAACGCTCTCCGCCAACATTTGCGCTACTTCCGGGGTAAGGTATTTGCGTCCTTGCATGATAGTGCGCACTGCCTCTATCAATGCGACAGGGTCAGAGGCCTTGTTGGCATACCCTTGGGCACCAGCGCGCAGACAGCGCACTGCATATTGATCCTCCGGGTACATCGAGACAACCAGTACCTTGATTTCTGAGTCTGTCTCGCGCAGACTGGCCAATGCTTCCAGACCGCTACGTCCAGGCATGTTCAAGTCCAGTAGCAAGACGTCACAGGTTGCCTCACGAAGTATTTCGCGTAATTCGGCATAGCTTCCTGCTTCACCAGTGACTTGAATATCAGGCGCTTCTGTCAACGTGTCACGGATACCACGACGCACCACTGCATGGTCATCACAGAGTACTACCTGAATCACTGAGTCTCTCCCGTTGCTGATGCCACGGATCCTAGCGGTACCGACAAGATTACGGAAGTTCCGTGTCCCGGAGACCCACTGATGTCCAGCCAGCCGTTGACTGTTAACGCACGTTCTTGCAGGCCTTTGAGGCCAAATGCTTTTGGTTTGTCGAGCGCAGCAGGCTCCAAGCCCTGTCCGTTATCGCTCACTTCAAGCGTCAGCACACCTTCTGAGTCTGAGAGGTCAATACGCACTTGACTGGAGTTTGCATATTTGGAAATGTTGGTTAACGCTTCTTGTGCTGTACGGTACGCCACCAGTTGTACTGCATTGGGAACTTCAATGGTTTGTGAGCTGGTCCGTACTTGGGTGGGTACGCCCGTGCGGCGCTCGAAGTCCTCAGCGAGCCATTGCACAGCTGCGACCATGCCTTGATCTAGTATGTGTGGTCGCAGGTTCATCATGATGCGTTGGCTGGCACCAATTGCATGTTGCAACATGCTCGTGGCTGCTTGTGCATGTTCACGCACGTCTGTTTGTGTAGTGTGGCGGTCTATCCACGCTAGATCAAAGCGGATTGCTGTCAATGCTCCCCCAATGTCGTCGTGGATTTCACGCGCAATTGCGGCACGTTCGTTTTCTATGGAGGTTTGCAGGTGTTGGGTTAATTCGGCCAGCCGCTTTTGCGAGGCTGCCAAATCCCGTGCAGTCTGTTCCCTCAGTAGCCTGGTTTGATGTACTTCGCAGGCCCGCCGTATCACGTGGGGCAGGCGTGTCATGTCATCCTTGAGCACGTAGTCGGCAATGCCCAAACGCATGGCATCTACTGCGGCTGCTTCTCCAATGGCGCCTGAAAGCAAGATAAAAGGTGGGTGGTTATGCTGCTCAACAGTGATTTGCCAAGCATCCAGGGCTGTGAAGCCTGGTAGCCTGTAATCTGCAAGTATCACATCCACGTGAGTGCCTGTGAGCAGACGTTTGAACGACTCCAGGCAGTCTGCGTGTTGCACAGTGAATACCATGTCTGAGCGGCGCAAAACTGTGACTGCCAAGCGGTGATCTGCCAGTGAGTCTTCCAAGTGCAGAATACTGAGCAACTGCTCTGGTTCGGTGGGAGCCATGTGTAGCGCTATCATAGGATACAAATTGGAACAAGCAAGGGTTTGGGCGCTGTGATGGCCATAGGCCATGCCAAGGTGAAATAGGGTGCAGGAGCACGGTCGTAGTGCCGTTGTCCTGCAGGGTGTGGCACTGAATACGGATGCACCATGCAAGCTACAGGCAGCGATGGAGAAACAATGCAGTCAACACTAACAAGAACAGGACTCCCGGGAGTCCAGGTGCCTGTCATGGTGGCGGCAGATTTGCAGGATTCATTAATGGTGGTAATGCACGACCTGCACCGGCTGGAGGGGTTGCTGAGCCATGCAGCTGACAAGCTATTGGAAAATTTTGGACAGGCCAATGACGCTTTGAGTGACCCCGTTGTCGGAGAATCCGTTGAGCTTACAAATGCGCGCGCGGCGCTTCGACGTGCTGTCACAGAGCTACAGTTTCAGGATATGGCATCGCAGTTGATATGGCATACCACTAAAGTGTTGCAGGGGTGTGCGTTCAGGTTAGCAGCGGAAGCCATGGGACATGAAGAGGGCGAAGATGCTGCGCCATTTATAGAAATGGCACCAGATCGTCCCAACCCTGTGACTCAGAGTGAAATGGATGCTGGATCCATAGAGCTGTTTTGAACGGCACAATCCACTTTACAACGAATATTTTCAATTCTGCTGGAGCCTTTACATGCAATCGATTCTTGCCGTTGATGACTCTCCGTCCATGCGGAAAATGGTGTCTTTCACCCTGACCGGTGCAGGCTACCATGTAGTCGAGGCGGTGGATGGTGAAGACGCTTACGAGAAAGCGCAAAACCAAGACATCGATCTGGTGCTCGCAGACCAGAACATGCCTCGCCTTGATGGTATTGGGCTGACACGCAAGTTGCGTGAGCACCCTAAATTCAAGACGGTTCCCATCTTGATTTTGACCACTGAATCCAGCGACCAAATGAAGCAGGCCGGCCGCAGTGCTGGTGCCACTGGTTGGCTGGTTAAACCCTTTGATCCCAACCGGCTCATTGAAGTGATCCGGAAAGTGATTCGTTAATGGCGATGGACAGGTACACCACGTACACAGGAGCCCCCCATGGGTGAAACCTATCAAGAAGGCACTGGCGCAGGGGCGGATTTCGACCTCACCCAGTTTTATCAGATATTTTTTGAGGAGGCTGGTGAGAATCTGGATCAGATGGAGCGCATCCTGCTTGATCTAGACCTTACTGCTGCCAATGATGAGGAGCTCAACGGTATTTTTCGTTGTGCGCACTCGATCAAGGGAGGCTCTGCCACGTTCGGTTTTTCTGATGTGGCTGAGTTGACGCACCATATGGAGTCGTTGCTGGATCGCTTGCGCCGGCACGAAATTCAGCCGATTCCCGAGATGGTTGATGTATTGCTGGAGTCGGCTGATGCCTCTCGCAGCTTATTGGCTCGCCACCAGTCGGGCGGGCAAGGCGAGGCTGCATCTACCGCAGGCTTGGTGCGGCGCATCAGTGAATTGGCCTCAGGTGCGGTGCCAACACCTGTGCCTGCACCCCCGCCTGCGCCAGTTCAAGCACCCGCTCCGCAGGCACCAGCGCAGGCGCTGAGCGCACTGCCTCCGGGTGTTCGTCGCATTCAGGTGCGCATTGGCCCCTTGGATCGGCTTGAGCAAGCAGATGCTGTCAAAGAGTTGTTTCGTGATATTCCAGGGCTTGGCACTATCAGTGATTTGCCGAGCGATCAGGCACAAACACGCCTCTTCGCGGTGGAAACATCATCCACGAATGACGATTTATTGGACTTGTTTGCATTCCATGTATCCAAGGAGCAAGTTCAAATACACCCGGTGGGCGGCATTGAGCAACAAGAGCTCGTAGACTCAGGGGCAGTGTCTGCCAAAGAAGGTATGAATGAGGAGCCTTACGGTTTCTTTGGAGACGCGCCTGGCGCACCCGCCACCGGTGTGGTTGCGCCTGTCGTGGCTTTGCCCGTACCCGCGCCTGTGCCACCAGCTGCCAGTAGTGTCCCTAAGGTGGCAAGTCAAGCACAGATGGAATCCACTACGATTCGTGTCGCTGTCAACAAAGTGGATCAACTTATCAACTTGGTGGGGGAATTGGTCATTACGCAGGCTATGCTTGCACAAAACAGCCATGGTCTTGATGCCGCGGCATACCAGCAACTGCTAGCAGGATTGGCAGATCTGGATCGCAATACGCGTGACTTGCAAGAGTCAGTCATGTCTATCCGCATGATTCCCATGTCGGTTGTTTTCAGCCGCTTTCCCCGAATGCTTCGCGATTTGGCCAATAAACTGGGCAAAAAAGTCGATTTGGTGACGTTGGGTGAAGCCACTGAATTGGACAAGGGGTTGGTAGAGAAAATCACTGACCCTCTGACGCACTTGGTGCGTAACAGTGGCGATCACGGTATTGAGATGCCTGCTGATCGCTTGGCCAAGGGAAAACCTGAGCACGGCACCATCACGTTGTCTGCATCACACCAGGGTGGCTCCATCGTGATTGACGTGCGTGATGATGGCCGCGGCCTTTCACGCGAGAAAATTCTGCGCAAGGCGCGTGAGCGTGGCATGGACGTATCAGACCAGATGGCGGATGCAGACGTCTGGATGCTCATTTTTGCGCCAGGTTTTTCTACGGCCGAGGTGGTTACCGATGTTTCTGGGCGTGGCGTGGGTTTGGACGTGGTCAAGCGCAACATCGCAGCCCTGAATGGAACGGTGGAGATTGAGTCCACCGAAGGCGTAGGCATGAAAGTGTCGGTGCGCTTGCCTTTGACCTTGGCCATCATGGATGGCATGTCGGTCGGAGTGGGTGATGAGGTCTATATCTTGCCTCTTTCCTCGGTGGTCGAGTCCTTCCAGGTCAATTCCGACGATGTGAGCACGGTGGCGCAGGGCGCCCAATTGGTGAAAGTGCGCGACGAATACATGCCCGTGATTGCTTTGGAGCGTATCTTCCAGGTGCCCCGATGTGATCCTGAAAAATCGAGCACTATCATGGTTGTTGTAGAAGCTGACGGTAGTCGCGTGGCTTTGCTGGTGGACGAGCTGTTGGGGCAGCACCAGGTGGTGGTGAAAAATCTGGAATCGAATTACCGTAAGGTGCCGAACGTTTCCGGGGCGACTATCCTGGGCGATGGCAAGGTGGCCCTCATTTTGGATATTGGTGGCCTGGTTCGCCGGGCGCGTCATTGAGTGTGCCAACGTAATTTAAGGAGAATTCACCATGAGCGTAATAAGCAAGACGGGGGAGGCTGCCTCTTCGGGGGCACGTGAGTACCTCACGTTTCGACTAGATCAAGAGGAATATGGGATCGATATCCTCAAGGTCCAGGAAATACGGGGCTATGAGCCACCCACCCGCATCGCTAACGCGCCTGACTTCATCAAGGGCGTTGTCAACCTGAGGGGCACTATTGTCCCGATTGTGGATATGCGCTTGAAATTCAATTGCGCCCAGGTGGAGTACAACAGTTTTACGGTTGTCATCATCCTGAATTTGCGCCATCGTGTGGTGGGCATCGTGGTGGATTCCGTCAGCGATGTGATGGAGTTAGCACCCGATAGCATCCGGGCTGCTCCGGATATTGAGAGTGTTATCGACAACGGTTGTATTTTGGGGCTCGGCTCTGTCGGTGATCGCATGTTGATCTTGTTGGATATCGAAAAACTGATGTCCAGTGTTGATATGGGTTTGGTGGCTGTAGGCGATTGAGCCTGAGCGGTTGTCCCGGGTCGACACTGGTGCATCGCGATGTACCGATTACGGGGTGGCGACAAAAAATTGTTTCAGGATATACCGCGCATGCGTCAAGCTTCAGCAACTCCTCTTTCTAAGCGAGGTGATCCTGTACGTCCCGCAGGCGGTGAAGAGTCATCAGGGCCGTTGGAGCAGGGACGCGAGTTCGCTTGGTCTAACGCCGACTTTTTGCGGGTTCAGACGCTGATTTACCAGCGTGCAGGCATTAGCTTGCATGATGGCAAGCACGCCATGGTCTACAGCCGACTGTCACGGCGTTTGCGCGAAACGGGGCATGCCAGTTTTCGGGAATACCTCGACTGGCTGGAGCGCCATGATGGCCCCGAGTGGCAGGAGTTTGTGAATGCGCTGACCACCAACCTGACAGCGTTTTTCCGAGAGCAGCACCACTTCGAGATTTTGGCAACGTACTTGCGCTCAAAACCTGCAGGAACGCCTTGGCGAGTGTGGTGCAATGCTGCATCAACGGGAGAAGAGCCTTACTCTATTGTCATCACCGCCTTGGAGGCGCTGGGGGCCAAAGCACCATTCAAACTGACTGCCAGCGATATTGATTCGCGCGTGTTGGCCACTGCTGCACAGGGGGTTTATCGGATGGATGCGCTCAAAGGCTTGAGTTCAGAGCGGTTGCAGCGGTTTTTTCTGCGCGGAAAGGGAGGAAACGCTGGTTTGATGCGTGCCAAGCCCGAATTGCGCAATGCTATTGAATTCATGATCGTTAACCTCATCCGTGATGACTGGCCGTTTCGTGAGCCTTTCGATGTGGTTTTTTGCCGTAACGTCATGATTTATTTTGATGCCGCAACGCAGCGTAGCGTATTAGAGCGAATCCATCGGGTGCTCAAACCCGGTGGCATGCTCTTCGTCGGACACGCTGAGAATTTCAGCGAATCCCGGGATCTTTTCACCTTGCGTGGAAAGACCGTCTACGAACGCCGTTGACTGGTTTGCCAAGTTTCTGCGCCACGCTTCATGACCACCATTCGATCTGGTTTCTCTACCCCCACTTTCATGGCGCAAGTGGGTGCTGCTGCGCCCGTGGTTTCCGAGCGCCGCAGCGTACCGCGCATGGCACCGTTCGCTCCCGAAATGCGCAGCGGGAGTGGGGTGGTCGTACGTGATTCCTGTCTGGATGAGCTCAAGGCCCGGCCTCGTCGGCCTGGGCAGGCGGGTTTCTTCTTTTTTGACCACCACTTCCAGCACAACGCCGTCAAGGTGTTGCCGGGTGAGTATTTTGTCTCCAATGAAAGCATGGTGATCATGACTGTGCTGGGCTCCTGCATTGCGGCATGTTTGTGGGACAGTCGCATGCAAGTGGGTGGTATGAACCACTTCATGCTGCCCGACGGTGATGCCACAGATGTTTCTGGGCGTTATGGCTCCTACGCCATGGAATTGCTCATCAACGAAATGCTTAAGCTTGGTGCCAGACGGGAAACCATGCAGGCGAAAATTTTTGGTGGCGCGCAGGTCATGCACAATTTCACCACCATGAATGTGGGTGAACGCAATACGCAATTCGTGGTGAGTTACTTGCGCACAGAACGCATTCCTATTGTTTCCGAGGACGTGCTGGATATTTATCCGCGCAAAGTGGTGTTCTTTCCTGCAACGGGAAAAGCCATGGTCAAGCGCTTGGCGCATGCCCACCCCGATGTCCTGGCGCAGGAGAAGCGGGGCAGCGCTGCCACAGTGGTTCAAACTACTGCTGGTGGGTCTGTGGATCTTTTTTAAGGAAGAGTTTTGGTGATGAGCAGGAAAATCCGGGTGATTGTGGTGGATGACTCCGCGCTGGTGCGCAGTCTGCTCGCGGAAATCATCAACCGCCAGCGTGACATGGAGTGCATCGGCACGGCCAATGACCCATTGATCGCTCGCGAGATGATTCGGGAGTTGAATCCCGATGTGATCACCTTGGATGTTGAAATGCCGCGCATGGACGGTATTGATTTTTTGGGGCGCCTAATGCGCCTGCGCCCCATGCCCGTGGTCATGATTTCCACCCTGACCGAGCGCGGTGCCGAAGTGACTTTGAAAGCGCTAGAGTTGGGAGCGGTGGATTTTGTTGCCAAACCGCGCGTGGGCCTTGCCAGCGGCTTGAATGAGCTGGCCAGCCAGATCGTGGACAAAATTCGGGTCGCTGCGGTAGCGCAGGTGCGGCGTATGCAGCGTGAACCTGTGGGCACTGCCGCAGTGGCAAATGCTGCGCAGCCAACCGCTTCCACGGCCAGCCTGCTGGGGCGCTTATCCACCGAGAAACTGATTTTCATCGGTGCATCCACGGGTGGTACCGAGGCGATCAAAGAAATTCTGGTGCATTTGCCCGCCGACTGCCCTGCTATTGTTATCACGCAGCACATGCCACCAGGCTTTACCACCAGCTTTGCTGCGCGACTCAACGGTCTGTGCCAGATCACAGTCAAAGAGGCTGTGCATGGCGAGCGCATCTTGCCTGGGCATGCCTACATTGCGCCTGGTGGCAAGCAGTTTTATGTAGGCCGCAGTGGCGCCAACTATGTGGCTGTGGTGGACGATGGCCCTCCCGTGAACCGGCACAAGCCATCGGTAGAAGTGCTTTTCAAATCCGCTGCCAGCGTGGTGGGGCGCAACGCGTTCGGCATCATGCTCACAGGGATGGGGGCCGATGGTGCCACTGCCATGCGCGAGATGAAAGACGCAGGCAGTTACAACTATGTGCAGGACGAAGCCAGTTGCATTGTGTTTGGCATGCCGCGTGAAGCGATTGCCAAGGGTGCCGCCGATGAGGTGTTGCCCCTGGTGCAGATCGCGCCAGCGCTGGTTGCCAGGTTGCGTGGCACTTCTGATCGGGGTTACCACCGCATTTGAGCGCAGCGGCAGCACCCGCGCTGCCTTACGCTGACAGCTCCGTCCAGCGCTCCAGGGCGGCCATCAGCGCATTTTCTATCTCTCCTTCGCGCGCATGCAGTGCAGCGGCGCGTGCGCTATCGCTGCTGTACAAAGTGCCGTCGGCCAAGGCTTGCTGAATGGCCTGCTGCTCTGTCTCCAGTGCGGTAATCAGGTTGGGCAGTTGATCGAGCTCACGTTGGTCTTTGTAATTTAGCTTCTTTTTTGATAGCTGTTCGCGCTTTACTGGCAGGCTTTGAGCCGTATTTTTGTTAGTATTTTCTGAGATGGCTTGCGTGCTCACTTCGGGCAGTGATGCGGCTGCAATTTCACGGCTGCGGCGCGACTGGATCAGCCAATCTTGCACGCTGCCTTCGTATTCACGCCACAGGCCATCGCCTTCAAAAGCAATGGTGCTGGTGACCACGTTGTCCAGAAAAGCACGGTCATGGCTGACCAGAAATACCGTGCCCTCATAGGTTTGCAGCAAATCTTCAAGCAGATCCAGGGTTTCAATGTCCAGGTCGTTAGTGGGCTCATCGAGTACGAGCACATTGGCGGGGCGAGCAAAAAGGCGGGCCAGTAGCAGGCGGTTGCGTTCGCCACCGGACAGCGAGCGCACCGGCGAGTGCGCTCGCGCAGGAGAAAACAGGAAGTCGCTCAGATAGCTTTTGACGTGCTTGCGTTGTTTGCCAATTTCAATCCACTCGCTGCCCGGACTGATGAAGTCTTCCAACGTAGCATCCAGATCAATGGCGTGGCGCATCTGATCAAAATAAGCAACCTGTAGGTTGGCGCCTTGGCGTACCCGACCGTTATCGGCTTGCAACTCGCCCAGAATCAGTTTGAGTAGCGTGGTTTTGCCTGCACCGTTGGGGCCGATCAGCCCGACTTTGTCACCGCGCAGAATCGTGCCGCTGAAGTTGCGGACGATGGTTTTGGCGCCAAAAGTCTTGGACACACCCTCCAGTTCCGCTACGATTTTTCCGCTGGGGGCACCGGATGCCAGATCCATCTTGACGCTGCCCAAGGTGTCGCGGCGCGCAGCGCGGCTGGCGCGCAAGGCTTCCAGGCGCCCTATGCGGCTTTGGCTTCGGGTCCGGCGGGCCTCAACGCCTTTGCGGATCCAGATTTCTTCTTGTGCCAACAGCTTGTCAGCTTTTGCGGCAATGGTGTCTTCCTGGGCGAGCTGCTCTTGTTTTTGCAGCTGGTACTGCGCGAAGTTGCCAGGATAAGAGCGCAATTGACCTCGATCTAGCTCGACGATCCGGGTGGCCACCCGATCCAAAAAGACGCGATCATGGGTAATGGTGACAATACTGCCGCTGAAATCTACCAGCAGTTCTTCAAGCCATTCGATAGAGTCCAAGTCCAAGTGGTTGGTCGGCTCATCCAGCAGCAGTACATCGGGCCTGGTAACCAATGCCTGTGCGAGTGCCACCCGCTTGCGTGTGCCACCAGAGAGATTAGCAATGCGCGCTTGTGGATCCAGATGCAAGCGCTGCAAGGTTTCTTCTACCCGCTGCTCCCAGTTCCAGGCATCGTAGGCTTCAATTTGTGTCTGCAGCGCATCCAGATCGACTCCGTCAGCCCCACTCAGGTACTGATCGCGCAGCGTGATGACTTCAGCCAAGCCTTCGGAAGTAGCTTCGAAAACGGTTGCGGCTGGATCTAGTGTGGGTTCTTGTGCAACGTAGGCGATGCGTACGCCTTGCTGAAGATGGCGTGCACCATCATCTGGGTGAGCCAGCCCTCCCAGTATCTTGAGCAGCGAAGACTTGCCTGCGCCGTTTCGACCAATCAATCCCACGCGCTCTCCTGTCTCCAGAGAGAAAGTTGCGTGATCCAGCAGAGCTACATGCCCGAAGGCCAGCTGTGCATCTAATAAAGTAATCAATGCCATGGTGCGAAGGATTATCCGGTGCAAGT
>NZ_JAQUAL010000007.1:0-46841 GCF_028687295.1 Simplicispira sp. | reverse complement strand
CCGGGCAAACCGAACGAGGCACAGTCGCGCACCTTGATGCCCTGCGCGCGCAGGTGCGCCAGCAGCGCGGGCCAAGCTGGGGAGGAGGCTTCCGTGCCAGCCTCTGCACAGGCCAGGTCGCGGGCCACGGGCGCTAGCACATCGCGCACGCACAAGAAGTTGGCCACGCTGGGCAGCACCGTCCAGCCCAGTTGCTGGCACAGGGCGATCTGCTCGGCTTTCCAGGCGCGCAGGGTGTGCAGCGCGCTGGCCATCCAGTGCTGGCTGGCGTCGTCGCACCAGGCGTGCAGCATGGCGGCGCCGTGTGCGCCCAGCGGCCACGAGGGACACAGCGCTTGCAGCGCCTGCACCGCCGCCTCGGCGCCCACAGGGGCGATGGCGTAGGCGCCGCGCACGCCCGTCAGCCCCAGGGCCTTGTTGGGGCTGAAAAGCTGCCAGACACACTCGCGCTCGGCGCTGGTCAGCGCAGGCTGGCCCAACAGGCGCAGCGGCGCATAGGCGCAGTCGAGCACGCCCACGGCCTGCCCTGGCGCTGGCCCGCATGGCCCCGCCCACGCTGACAAGCCCTGCGGCGCGTGGCCCAGCGGGCTGGCCGGATCGCAGGCCCAGAGCAAGCGCGGGGCGGCGGGCGCAACGCCATCGGCCAGCGCAGCAGATGCAACGCTATCGGCTGGTTGCAGCCGCACCTCCAGCCCCCAGGCTTGCGCGGCCTGGCGGTAGTCGCCGTAGGCATGGGGCGGCAGCAGCACCTGGCGCACGCCCTGGCGCGCAGCCCAGGCGGTGATGCGGAAGATGAATTCACTGGCACTGGCGGCCAGGGCAATGCGCGCGGGCGCCACGCCGTGGAAGGCGGCCAGCCGCTGGCGCAGCGCGGTGTAGGCCGGGTCGGGGTAGCGGCTGGCGTCGGCCTGCTGCACAGCGGCCAGCGCGTGCGGGCACGGGCCGCACGCGTTGCTGTTGGTGGAAAAGTCGTAGCGCGCCGCGCCCTGCGCATCCGTGCCGCCGTGGACGGGCAAACCATCAAGCATGGCGCATTCCGTTCATAGCTATCAAAACAAGAGCTGCCAGCGCGCACCCCGCCAGGGCCAGAGCCACTTTAGATACCATTTTCTGTGCCCGCTGCGCATCCTGCGGCGTGGGCGCGCGGCCCTCGGCGTGCAGGCAGTAGGTGCCCGGCTTGGACAGGCGCACGCCCAGCGCCAGCGCCATAGCGGCCATGGGCCAGCCGCTGTTGGGCGATGGCGTTTTGCGCGCCTCCTGCGCCAGCGCGCGCAGCGGCACGCCGCCCGCCACCAGCGCCAGCAGCAGCGCCGTGATGCGCGCGGGCAACCACGACAGCACATCGTCGGCGCGGGCGGCCCATTTGCCCGCCCATTCCCAGTAGCGGCCATCGCGCTGGCTGCGGTAGCCCCACATCGCATCGGCCGTATTGGCCAGGCGGTACAGCGCAGCACCGGGCAAACCAGCCACCACAAACCAGAACAGCGGCGCCACCACCGAGTCGTTCAAGTTCTCGGCCAGCGATTCGATGGCGCTCTGGCGCACTTCGTCGGCGCTGAGCTGCGTGACATCGCGGCTGACCAGCCAGGCCAGGCGCGCACGGCCCGCGTCCAGCGATTCGGCCAGCGCGGCCTCGACGGCGCGCACCTCGCTTTGCAGCAGCGCCAGCGCCATCAGCGGCTTGAGCAGCAGGCCCAGCAGCACGCTGGCCAGCAGCAGGCGCAGCACGTCCCGCACCAGCGTGGCGCCCAGCAGTCCCACGCCGGGGCCTTCCAGCGTGTCGCGCGTGCAAGCCATCAGGGCCAGGCCGGGTGCGGCGGGCAACGCGGCCAGCACCGCCGCTTGCAGCGCCACAAAAGCTATCAAAATAATAGCTGCAAGCGCGCACCACGCCAGCGCTCCAAGCCAAAAAGACTTCCAATCTCGTCCGGTGTCGGCAACTGGGGCCACGCGCTGGCCTGCCCAGCCCAGCGCCTGCCCCATCCACACCACCGGGTGCCAGCGCACGGGCGGCTCGCCCAGCAGGCGGTCGGCCACCAGCGCCACCAGCAGCGCCAGGGGCACGGTGGCCCCGCCCAGCGCCCACGGGGGGGCGCACCAGCCCAGCCACTCAGACACCGGCGGCTCCGGCGGGTGGCTCGGCCCACAGCGCGCTGGCATGGCCCCAGGTGTTGTCAAACACCAGTGATTCCAACGGCGCGCGCTGCGCCCAGCGCTCGCGCTGCAACATCGGCTGGTCGTAAAACGCCTGCACCGGCCCCAGGCACAGCAGGGCGATGGGCTCGGCACCTGCGGGCAGGCCCAGCAGCTGCGCCAGCGCCAGCGGGTCAAAAATCGACACCCAGCCCATGCCCAGCCCTTCGGCGCGCGCGGCCAGCCACAGGTTCTGGATGGCGCAGCTGGCCGATGCCACATCCATCTGCGGCAGGGTGCGGCGGCCAAACACATGCTGCTCGCGGCCATCGGCCAGGGCCACCACCAGCAACTCGGCGGCCTCCAGCACGCCCTGCACTTTCAGGCGCATGAATTCTTCCTGGCGCTGGCCCAGCGCCTGCGCGGTGCGGATGCGCTCTTGCTCGACCAGCGCGTGCAGCGGCGCGCGCAAGGCGGCATCGGTGATGCGGATAAAGCGCCAGGGCTGCATGAAGCCGACGCTGGGCGCGTGGTGGGCCGCCTCGAGCAGGCGGCGCAGCACCTCGGGCGCGACGCTGCCACCGCTGAAGTGGCGCATGTCGCGGCGCTCGTGGATGGCGCGGTACACGCCGCGCTGCTCGGCCTCGGGGAAGGCGTGCGCGGGCGGTTCGGGCTCAGGGCAGGCCATGCCTCAATCCTCAATACCGCGCTGTGCCGGAATGCCCGCTTTGAAGGCGTGCTTGACCAGCGTCATCTCGGTCACGGTGTCGGCCAGTTCGATGATTTCGGGCGGGCAGCGCCGGCCCGTGAACACCACATGCACGTCTTTGGGGCGGTTGCGCAGCGTGTCGAGCACGCCGTCCAGCGCCAGCCAGCCGTAAATCAGCGGGTAGGTGATTTCGTCCAGCACCACCAGAAAATACTCGCCCGAGAGGATGGCGGCGCGGGCTTTTTCCCAGCCGTCGCGGGCCAGCTGGGCTGAGTGTTCGAGGTCTTGGCTTTTCCAACTGAAGCCGTCGCCCAGGCCCTCGATGGGGATGCCGATTTTTTCGAACATGCGGTGTTCGCCAAAGCGTGCGGTGGGCACTTTCATGAACTGGTAAATCTTCACGGCCTTGCCGCGCCCGTGCGCGCGCAGCGCCAGACCAAACGCGGCTGTGCTTTTGCCTTTGCCGTCGCCGGTGTTGACGATGACCAGGCCCCGGCGCTCGCCTTCGGGTTTGTCGTAGGGCTTGTCTTGGGGTGGGGTTTCGATCTGCATGGGGACTCCAAAAATAGGTGCGTGTGCGTGTGCGGTTCAGTGCAATGCGATGCGGGTGCGTGTCGATTCAGGCCGACACAGGCGCTGCGGCGCTGGGCGCGGGCGCTGCTGGCCGCTCCAGCCGGGGCAGCGCCAGCCACATGCCGGCGGCCTGGGTGATGGCGATGCGCTGGTCAAACACCTGCTCCAGCGCGCGGTGGGTGGCGGCGTCTTGCGTGCTGCCGTGGTGGCGCAGGCGCCCGGCGGCCAGCACGGCCACGTCGTCGGCTTGCAGGGCAAAAGAGACTTCGTGCAGCACGCTGACCACGGTGTGGCCGTGCGCCACCAGCTCGCGCACCAGCAGCAGCCAGTCGGCCTGGTGGGGCGGGTCGAGGTTGGCCAGGGGCTCGTCCATCAGCAGCACCTGCGCCTGCACGGCCAGGGCGCGCGCCAGCAGCACGCGCTGGCGCTCGCCACCCGAGAGCTGACCCAGCGCCCGCGTGCGCCAGTCCCAGGCCTGGGTGGCGCGCAGGGCCTGCTCGACGGCGGCGTGGTCGGCGCTGCTGGGCGGGGCCAGCCAGGCCTGGTGCGGCAGGCGCCCGAGCATGGCCACGTCGTACACGGTCAGGTCGTCGGCGGCGCTTTCGTTTTGCCCCAGCCACGACAGCGTGCGCGCGCGCTCGCGGCGGGGCCAGTCGGCCAGCGCGCGGCCCAGCAGCTGCACGCTGCCGGTGCAGGATTGCAGCCCGGCCAGCACGCGCAGCAGGGTGGATTTGCCCGCGCCGTTGGGGCCGACGATGCTCGTCCAGCGCCCCGGCGCCAGCGCCAGGTGGATGTCGTGCAGGATGGCGCACGGCCCCATGTGGGCCGTGATGGCGTGGGCGCTGAGGGCGCTGGCGGGCGCAGCAGAGGGGCTGCTCACCATGGGCGCCACCGCAGGTACATCGCCGCGCCAAATTTTTGGCTTTTTTGACCTATAGCCCTTGTGTGGCGGGCGCTAGCAGCTATCAAAATCATAGTCGTGGTGTGCATTACAAGCCCCCTGCCCCGGTGCGCCGGTGCATCAGCCAGAGCAAATAGCCGCCGCCCAGCACCGCCGTGAGCACGCCCACGGGCAGCTCCTGCGGGGCGATGAGGCCGCGCGCCAGCAAATCGGCGCTGGCCAGCAGCACGGCGCCCATCAGGCTGGCCAGCACCATCAGGCGCTGGTGCGGTACAGGGGCCACGGCGCGCACCAGGTGCGGCGCGGCCAGGCCGACAAAAGCGATCAATCCGGTCTGCGCCACGGCAGTGCCGGTGGCCAGCGCCAGCACGGCCACCAGCGCGGCACGCAGCGGCGCCAGCGGCAGGCCCAGGCTGTGGGCGGTGGATTCGCCCAGCGCCAGCCCATCGAGCACGCGCGACAGCGCCAGCGCCGCCAGCAGGCACAGCAGCCACACGCCCGCCATCAGCAGGCACGATGTCCAGCCCACAAAGCCTGTGGAGCCGAGCAAAAACGCCTGCATGGCCTGCATGGCATCGGGCGAGAGCAGCAAAATCAGCGACGTGAACGCCCCCAGCACCACGCCCACGATGACGCCCGCCAGCAGCAGGCGCAGCGTGTGCTGCACGCCGCGCGCCAGCACCAGCGTGAGCAGCACGGCCAGGACGGCGCCCACAAACGCCGCCCCGGTCAGCCCCAGGCGCACCAGCCAGTGGCTGGAAAACACCGACACGGCCACCGCCGCCCCTGCGCCGCCCACCAGCGCGTTGCCCCCACCCATCAGCGCCAGCGCCGCCGCCACGCCCAGCGAGGCGCCCGAGGCGCTGCCCAGCAGGTACGGATCGGCCAGCGGGTTGCGAAACAGCCCCTGCGCCACCGCGCCCGCCAGCCCCAGCAGCGCGCCCGCCATCCACGCGCCCAGGGTGCGCGGCAGGCGGATATCGGTGACGATTTGCCAGGCCATGGCGCGCTGGGCGCTGGCGGTGGGATCAGCGGCATCCAGGCTGTGCGGCCACAGCCAAGGCCAGAGGTTTTCCAGCCCCATGCTGCCCACCGCGGTGCCCAAAGGAATCAGCAAGGCGCTGGCGCCGAGCAACACCCACACCAGCCAGCGCCCGCGCACGATCACGGGGTGGACGGAAACACCCGGTGCGCCCGTACTTGCCAGATGCGCACGCGCACTGGCACCACGGGACGTTGCGCCTGAACCAGCGCTAGCGCCCGAAGTGGCCTCGGCACGGGCGCCCTCGCCCAAGGAAAGAGGCTGGCTCATCGCGCAGGCACACCCGGGGCCGTGCTGGCAGAAGCCGCAGCGGATGCACCCTGCCCCGCTTGCACCGCTGCACCGGCACGCAGCGCCTGCGGCCGCGGCGCCTTGTCACTGAGGCAGCGGGCCATCAGGCGGGCGCCTTCGGCCATGCGCGGGCCGGGGCGCACCAGCACGTCGGATTCGGTGGGCGTGAACACGCACAGGCGCTCTTGGCGCAGGGCCGTGAGGGCATGCCAGCCGGGGCGCTCGGCCAGGCCCTCCACGCTGCGCGCGCCCACCATGATGATGTCGGGGTTGGCGCGCACCACAAACTCGGGGTTGAGCTTGGGAAACGGCCCCAGCGCGGCAGGCAGGATGTTGCGCGCGCCCAGGCGGGTGAGCGTCTCGCCAATGAACGAGCTGGCGCCCGCGCCGTAAGGCCCCCGGTTCACCTCAAAGTACACCCGCGCGCCGCGCGCTTCTGGCGGCACCGATTGCGCCGCCGCCTGCACCCCGGCATCGATCACGCGCCAGACGCGCTGGGCATCGGGCACACCCAGCACCTGGCCGACCTTGCCCAGCACGCGCTGCACATCGGCATGGCTTTTGGGCTCCAGCGCCACCACGGGCACGCCCAGGGCTTCGAGCCGCGCCGCTGCGCGCGAGGAGGTGGCCATCAGCACCACCTCGGGGCGCAGGGCCACGATGGCCTCGATGTTGGGGTCGAGGCCACCGCCCACCTGGGGCAGTTGGGTCAGGTGGGCGGGCCAGTTGGAGTAGCGGTCCACGCCCACCAGGCGCTGGCATTGCTCCAGCGCGCACACGGTTTCGCTCAGCGAGGGCAGCAGACTGACGATGCGCTGGGGCGCGCGCGGCAGCACCACGGTGCGCCCCCGGTCGTCGATGACGCGCACCGGCTGCGAAGCAGGCGCCTGGGCAAGCGGTGCTGGCGGGGCAGACGGGACCTGCTGCATCTGCTGCACCGACTGGCCGGGCTGCGGTGACTGGCTGGCCTGCCTGGGCTGGCCCGACTGCGCTGGCGGCAGCGGCTGCGCGTTGGCCAGGCTGAACATCAGCAGCAACAGACCCAGCAGCACGGCCACCACGATCAGGATGCGCTTGGGCGGGGTGGGCTTCATGCGGTGTCTTTCAGGGTCAGCGGCAGGCCCGCCGCCATCAGGGTGACGCGCGCGCACACCTGGGCCATCTGCTGGTTGAGCTGGCCCAGCGCATCGACAAAAGCGCGCACCTCCCGGCCCAGGGGGATGACGCCCAGGCCAATCTCGTTGCCCACCAGCACCACGGGGCCGGGAGCCTGCGCAATCGCTCCTGAAAAGAGAGCTGCTTGCGCTTTCCACGCGGGGACTGGAGTCGGATTTGGCTCTGAATTTTCTGCCAGCGGCAGCGCTGCGCTATCGGCGGGCATCAGCCAGTTGGTCAGCCACAGCGTCAGGCAGTCCACCACGATCAGGGTATGCGGTGTGCTCTCGCGCTGGAGCACGGCGGCCAGGTCGAGCGGCTCCTCCAAGGTGGCCAGACCGGGCACGCGCGCGGCGCGGTCGCGCTGGTGGCGCTGGATGCGCGCGCGCATCTCGTCGTCCCAGGGCTGGGCGGTGGCAATCAACAGCGCACTGTGCTGCGGCGACTGGGCCAACCAATCGCGCGCCAGCAACTCGGCACGGCGCGATTTACCGCTTTTTTGCCCGCCCAGAATCAGCTCGCTGCGGGCAATGGGGCTGGGGGTGGCCGTCATGCAAATGCGCCCAGCAGCGCGGCCACGGCGCGCGGGTGGGAGGCAAACCAGGCGTGGAAGTAGCTGGCCTGCACGCTGGCGTGGCGGTACAGCGCTTCGCCCTTGTCGGCCTGCGCGGGCTGGCCCGGGCGGCTGCTGCGCGCCAGCTCGGGCATGGCGCTGTCCAGCCGCGAGTAATGGAAGGTGTGGCCGCGCAGCAAGCCCTGGTCGGTGGCCAGCTGCTGCATGCCCAGCCCGGCCAGGCGCGGCTGCAAGGTGGCGCGCCCGGGCAACAGGCCCCACAGCGGCTGGAACTGGCCGTCGCGGTCGGTAATGCCTTCGCACAGCGCCACCATGCCACCGCATTCGGCCCAAACGGGCAGGCCAGCGGCGATGTGCGCACGCAGGCCGTCTTGCAGCGTCTGGTTGGCGCGCAGGGCTGGCGCGTGCAGTTCAGGGTAGCCGCCGGGCAACCAGACGGCATCGCACACTGGCAAGGCATCGCCCGCCAGCGGCGAGAAAAATGCCAGCCGCGCGCCCATGGCCTCCAGGCAATCGAGGTTGGCCGGGTAGATGAAGCTGAAGGCGGCATCGCGCGCCACGGCCACGGTGCGCCCTTGCAGCCAGGGGCCGGGGGGCTCGTCGGCGGCGATGTCGGGGCCGGGCGCGGGAAACTCCACGGCCCAATCCTGCCAGTCGGCCCAGGAGCGCTGGCCCAGCGCGGTGGCGGCCAGCGCATCGGCGGCAGCGTCCAGGCGCTCTAGGGCATCGTGCAGCTCGTGTGCGGCCACCAGGCCCAGGTGGCGCTCGGGCAGCAGGGATTTGTCCGGGCCCTGCTCCACCCGCGCCAGCGCGCCTTGCCACAGCGCGGGCTCACGCAGGCCAGCGCGCAGCAAATCAGCGTGGTGCTGGCTGGCCACGCGGTTGGCCAGCACACCGGCCCAGCGCAGGCCCGGCTGGTAGTGCACCAGCCCATAGACCAGCGCGCCAAACGTTCCCGCCATGGCCGCCGCATCGACCACCGCCAGCACCGGCACACCCAGGCGCGCGGCCAGATCGGCGGCGCTGGGCGTGCCATCGAACAGGCCCATCACGCCTTCGATGAGGATCAGGTCGGACTCTTGCGCGGCGGCGTGCAGGCGCGCGGCCATGTCGGCGGGGCCGGTCATCCAGCCGTCGAGCTGGTGAACCGGCGCACCGCTGGCCAGCTGGTGCCAGTGCGGATCCAGAAAATCCGGCCCGCACTTGAACACGCGCACGCGCCGCCCCTGGCGGGTATGCAGGCGTGCCAAGGCAGCCGTGACGGTGGTTTTACCCTGGCCCGATGCCGGGGCGGCAATCAGCAGGGCGGGACAGCGGGGGGTGGCGGTCATGGTGCGGCGGTGCTTTGCGGGTTCAGGTCACTGGGGCGCCCACTTCAGGCCCACATAGAACGTGCGGCCTGCGGTGGCGTAGGTGCGCGCCAGCTGGTAGTCCTTGTCGGCCAGGTTGTCCAGGCGCACCAGCACGGTGTAGTCGCGCGCCAGGCGGGTACTGGCGTACAGGTTGACCAGCCCATAGCCTCCCAGCACCCGGGTATTGGCCGCTTCGTCAAAGCGCTGGCCCGATGCCTGCACCTCGGCGCCCAGCGTCCAGCCAGCCCATTGCGTGTCGGCGCCCAGCGTGGCGTGGCGCTTGGCGCGGCGGGCCAGTTGCTTGCCGGTGGCGGTATCGCGCGGGTTTTGCAGGTCGATGGAGCCGCGCAGGTTCACCCCAGCGATGCGGTAGGCGCCCGCCAGCGTCACGCCTTCATAAACGGCACGGGCGGTGTTGCCGTAGCAGCCCCAGGGGGAAACGCAGCTGCCCGCAGCACCGTAGGCAATCAGGTTGCGCACGCGGTTGCGGTAAGCCACCACCGAGAAGGTGTTGCTGCCCTGGGCCCAGCGCAGGCCGATTTCAGCGTTGCGGCTGGTTTCGGGTTGCAGCGATGCCAGGCCGTAGTCACTGAAACGGTGGTAGAGCGTGGGCGCCCGGAACGCCGTGCCCACCGAGGCCGTAGCGCGCCACTGTGGCGTGATGGCATAGCCATACGAGACGCTGCCCGTGCCTTTGCCACCGAATTCGCTGTCGGAGTCGTGGCGCGCGTTGAGCTGCACCGTGTGCGCACCGGCCTGGTAGCCATATCCCAGGGCCAGCGCGTCTTGCGATCGGCTGCGGTCAATGGGGGCGTTGGTGAGGTGGTCTTCGCGCCGTTCCAGCGCAGCGGTGAACTGGTGCGCGCCATAGCGCCATTCGTTCTGGAGCAGGTAGCCGCGCAGCTTGGTTTCGGTCAGGTAGGACGAGGGCGAGGTTTCATACTGGTCACGCCCATCGGTGACGGACAGGCGGGTTTTGTAGTTGGCACTCCACTGCGCCTGCCAGTGCAGGCCCAGGGCATGCAGCCGGTGCTGGTTGCGGTCGTCCTTGCCCAGGCCGTTGTCGTAACCGCTGTTGATGTCGTTGGCCAGCAGCGTGCCCTCGATGCGGTGGGCAGCATTGATTTGCAGCCCCAGGCGCGCGTTGCCGGAGGTGGAGCGGTAACCATCGGCATCGGGGTTTTGCCCGGCGATGGGGCGGGCGTTGAAGCCATCGCTTTCATCCCGTGCAATGCCCAGGGCGTAGTCCAGCGTGCCGTTGGCGCCGCTGATGCCAGCATCCATCTTGTACGTGCCCCGGCTGCCCACGCCCACGCCCACGTAGGGCGCTACACCCGCTTCGCCCCGGCGCGTGAAAATCTGTACCACACCGCCCAGCGCGTCCGAGCCATACACCGCGCCTGCCGGGCCGCGCAGCACTTCAATGCGTTCGATCAGCGACAGCGGAATGGCCTCCCAGCCAGCACCACCCGTGGACTGCGAATCGATCCGCACGCCGTCGATATACACCGCCGTGAAGCGCGACTCGGCACCGCGCAAAAACACGCTGGTAGTGGTTCCAGGGCCGCCATTGCGCGAGATTTCCACGCCGGGCAAGCGCGCCAGCACATCGGCCAGGCCGGTGGCGCCGCTGGCCTCGATGGTTTCGCGGTCCACGATGGACACATCGGCCACCAGATCGGCCAGGGGCTGGGGCGTGCGCGTGGCAGCCACCACCACATCGGCCAGAGACGGTGCGCGCAGGTTCTGCGCCAGCAAGGTTGCGCTGCCCTCTTGCGCGTGGACAGTGCTGGCGGTCAGGGCCGCCAGTGCCAGCACGCCAAGGCGCAAGTTCAAGGGCACGGCCAGGCGTGCGGGAAGTGGAAAATTCTTCATGGGAGTCAGAGCAGAGAATGACCCGTGCCGGCTTCCCCGCCGACATTGGGCAATACGACAGCACGGCCCCCAAGGGCACGCACCACCACCGTGTTGGCCGGTATCCGGGCTGGCGGCGCGCTCTCCAAAGCCTTCCCAGGCGCTTGTTCAAGGCACCCAGTGACTGTGTGATGGAGAGTGAATCAAAGGATTCGGCCGCTGACCGTTGCGGGGGCAGCGCAGGCTGGACGGTGACTGTGACTGTGGCTGGCACTGGCACCGCGTCCCTGCTTCCCGTTGAACTGCGGCCTGTGAACCACGCCGCGAGCACCAACGGCGCGGATTCTACGGCGCTTTGGCCTGCAACCCTACAATTGCGGCCATGGCCTCTTTGCCCCCCATTGAACAAATCGCCGAGCGTGTAGAGCGGCTGCTACTGCGCCTGGCAGAGCTGCAGCGCACCAACGCACAACTGGCACAGCAGGTGGCCGCACTCACGCAAGAGCGTGATTCCCTCAAGTCGCGGCTGCAAACGGCGCGTGCGCGCGTACAGGCCCTGACACCGCCCGCAACCCCTGTCCCGAAAGACGACGCCGAATGAAGCAAATCGAGGTGCAGATCATGCAGCAAAGCTACTTGCTGGGCTGCCCCGAAGGGCGCGAAGCGCGCCTGCTTGAGGCCGTAGAACGGGTGGACACCGCCATGACGCGCATCCGGGACGCAGGCAAGGTGCGCTCGCGTGAGCGCATTGCGGTACTAACGGCACTGAACATCGCCTTCGATCTGGCCGACCGCGAAGCCAACGACCTGAGCGCCGCCGCGCAGGCCGCTGCCGCCGAACATGCACAACAGCCCCCCGCCGATCCACCAGAGCACCAACAGCAGATAGCCGCATTGCTACAACGCCTGGACGATGCGCTGGGCGGTACACCCCAGAACCCCTGACGACGGCACGGCTGCACGCCTGCAACACCGCGCCAAACCCCTACAATGGCGGCGTCTGCGGTGCTGCCGGGCTTTATATTTCCTTGAACCAATGCTCATTGAGCCCGGGCTTGGTACATCGGCTGGTGAGCGTGATCATCTCGCGTCAGATGAACCCAACGCCAGCCTGCCCTCGCCCACCTGAACCCCCGGTTCAGGATGCCGGTCCGGTGGCACTTGCAGACACCTGATTTACCGCTGGGCTGGCGCCGCTATTGGGCCGCCACGTCCCACGGGCCAAAACTTCCTCCCCAGCATCTTCTTCAGGCCCCTGTGTGGCCCTTGCTCCATGCTCAGCTCTGTTTTGATAGCCCAACTCGTGGCGCTGGGTCTGGCTACCGGTTTTCTGGCAGGCCTGCTGGGTATTGGCGGCGGCATGTTGATGGTGCCGTTTCTGACCTACTTTTTGGGCCAGCACCAAGTGGCACCCGATTTGGCGGTCAAGATGGCGATCGCCACCTCCATGGCTACCATCATGTTTACCTCCTTGTCGAGCGTACATGCCCACCACCGGCGCGGCGCCGTGCGCTGGGATCTGGCGCTGCGCCTGGCGCCAGGCATCATGCTGGGCAGTCTGGCTGCCAGCCTGGGGGTTTTTGCCTGGCTCAAAGGCTCTTTTCTGGCAATTTTCTTTGGCCTGTTTGTGGGGTTTTCTGCGTTGCAGATGTTCAAGGACCGCAAGCCTGCGCCCTCACGCCAAATGCCCGGCACCGCTGGCCAATTGGCCGCAGGCAGTGGCATCGGTTTTCTGTCGGGCCTGGTGGGCGCGGGCGGGGGCTTTGTCAGCGTGCCCTACATGACCTGGTGCAACGTGCCCATCCACAACGCCGTAGCGACCAGCGCTGCGCTGGGTTTTCCGATTGCGCTTTTCAACGTGCTGGGCTACGTGGTAGCGGGGCAATCGGTACCCGGGCTGGCTGATCATGCTTTGGGGTATGTCTGGCTCCCCGCATTGGCTGCGATTGCCACAGGCAGCATCTTGACGGCTCCACTGGGCGCACGGGCAGCGCACCGCCTGCCAGTTCGCCAACTCAAACGGGTTTTTGCCAGCCTGCTGCTGTGCCTGGCGGCTTACATGTTGTGGAAAGGCTACGCAGCAGCCTGAATACCATGCACGTGGGCCAACCCACGCTCATTGGCACCACAGCTCGGGGCCGTGGACGGCGCCCAACCACAGGGCCCACACTGCCACACCGCACAGCAAAGCCCCTGCCAGGCGCGTGCCTCCACCATCGTATTTGGCATTCAGACGGTCACGAATCCGTAACCAGACCCAAGGCCCCGCCAACAGCCACAACCCGCTGCCCACAGCAAACAAGGCCATGGTGACTGCACCCTGGAGCGCTCCGCCGCTGAGCGAGGCAACCAGCAAAGCCGAATACAACAGGCCGCATGGCATCAGCGACCACAAAAAACCAGCAGCAAAAGCCCCCCCTGGCGCTGCCACCACTGGGCGTACACGGCCCCAGACAGCACGCCCGGCAGACTCTACCCAGGCGGGTTGGCGAGCCTGCGCCACCATCATCAAGCCCCACGCCAGCACCAGCACATGCAACATCGTCCAGGCTGGACGCAAGGCAGCTGCTTGCACCGTCAACCAGGCCAGGCTCTGCATGGCCATGGCGGCCAAAGCCCCGACACTGGCATATCCCAGCAAGCGGCCCAGGTGGTAAGCCCACAGCCGCCGTTGCTGTCCCCCCCGGGATAGTGGGCGCAGAGGCTGCTCTACTGGCGCTGTGCTACCGCCTTGGCCAGTTACTACACTGCACGGCGCAGCGCACATGGCAAGACAATGGGGCCCACCCACGAGCCCCATGATCAAAGCAGTCCAGGCAACAGAAAAAAGCATGAGGCCTAGATGATGCGCGAAAACCGTGTACGGTTGCGGTCAGCCTGCAAATACCGGTCAAAGACCATGGCAATGCCGCGCACAAAATACCAGCCCATATCGGTAACGCGTGCACCCTCGGCATCCAGCACTACCAGCCCTTGGTCGGCCATGTCCTGCAACTGCGCCAGTTCCGCTGAGAAATACTGCCGGAAATCAATCAACCAAGCCTGCTCCATGGACTCGAACAACAGCTCACCCTGGCACATCAAGGCCATGATGGCTGCGCGGCGCACCAGATCGTCGCGCGTCAAGGCCAGCCCACGCACGATGGGCAAACGCCCTTGGTTCAAGCGGTCGTAGTACTCATCCAGTGTCTTGGCGTTCTGGCTGTAAGTAGCGCCCACACGGCCAATAGCGGACACCCCCAGGCCAATCAAATCACAATCGGGCTGGGTGCTGTAGCCTTGGAAGTTGCGGTGCAAACGGCCCTGGCGTTTGGCAATAGCAAGTGCATCCGTGGGCAACGCAAAGTGATCCATGCCCACATACACGTACCCAGCTTGGCTGAAAGCATCGAGCGAACTGGCCAACATGCCGACTTTGGCAGACGCAACGGGTAAATCAGCGCTGATGATGCGCCGCTGTGGCTTGAAGCGATCAGGCAAATGCGCATAGGCATACAACGCAATGCGGTCTGGACGCAATTGCGCTACCTGCGCCAGCGTGCGGTCAAACGAGGCGCTGGTCTGGCGCGGCAATCCGTAAATCAAATCAATATTGACCGACTCAAATCCCAAGGTACGCGCTGACTCTACCAACGCAAACACCTGCTCAGCAGGCTGGATACGGTGCACCGCTTTCTGCACTTCGGGATCAAAATCTTGGACGCCAAAGCTCAACCGGTTAAAACCCAACTGCGCCAGCAACGCCAGCCGCTGTGCGTCTACCGTGCGAGGATCGACTTCAATCGAATACTCCCCACCGGGCGCCAGCGTGAAGCTGCTTTTGAGCAGCGCCATCAGGTCGCGCAGGCCATCGTCCGACAAAAAAGTGGGGGTGCCACCGCCCAGGTGCAACTGACTGACGACCTGACCTTTGCCGCAGTGCGCCGTGTGCAAGTCGATTTCGCGTGCGAGATAGCGCAAATACAGATCCGCACGATCTTGGTGCTTGGTGATGATCTTGTTGCATGCGCAGTAGTAGCACAGGGACTCACAAAACGGAATATGCACATAGATAGACAAAGGCAGCGCTTTTGCAGCGGTTCCCAGTCTGCGCTGTTGCAGGGCGAGCACGTAATCGCCATCACCAAAAGCCTCGACGAACCGATCAGCCGTAGGGTAGGAGGTGTAGCGCGGCCCGGGCACATCAAACCGGGTCAACAATTCAGGGGAAACAGCGGTCATTGGAACGTCCTTGTGTGCTGAAACACTGTGCCGGAAACCACCACCAGCCTCCTTGACCTTGATCAAGCAGCCTCCCAAAAGCGGATTGGCACTCACCGCCGAAGGGATGGGTGATAATTTGATACATGTCAGCCGCCCACCGCACTTCCATGGCCCTTCATCTTGGCGCCGTTGATGCGCTTGACCCTCAGCCTGATACTGGACACGTGTCTGCCCACATGACCCCACAAACCATCAAAGTCGCCTGCTCCAACTGTAATCTGCGAGAGCTTTGCATGCCACTGGGCCTCAATGACGATCAACTCAAACGCATTGATGACATCGTGGCCACACGGCGCAAGGTCAAGCGTGGGGGCACGCTGTTTCGCAATGGTGAGTCGTTCACGTCGCTTTATGCCATTCGCACCGGTTTTTTCAAAACCTGCGTGGCCACAGAAGACGGGCGCGACCAGGTTACGGGCTTTCAGATGGCCGGCGAGGTGATAGGCCTGGATGGCATCGTCAATGACCACCACACTTGTGACGCCGTGGCACTGGAAGATGCCGAAGTCTGCGTGATGCCGTTTGACCGCATCGAAGAACTCTCGCGCGAAGTCACAGCCTTGCAAAGCCATGTGCACAAGATCATGAGCCGCGAGATTGTGCGCGAACACGGCGTCATGCTGCTGCTGGGCAGCATGCGTGCCGAAGAGCGTCTGGCGGCTTTTTTGCTGAATCTGGTGCAGCGCCTGCATGCGCGGGGCTTCTCGCAATCAGAGTTGGTGCTGCGCATGACGCGCGAAGAAATCGGCAGCTACCTGGGCCTCAAGCTCGAAACGGTGAGCCGCACTTTCTCCAAGTTTGTCGAAGAAGGTATCGTCGAGGTCAAGCAGCGCCACGTGCGCATTCTCAGCACTGACGCACTCAAAGGCATCGTCAATAACCAGCAAGCCTGCCACTGACCATGCACGGCACGGCCAGCAACAGCAGCCGACGTGACAAGGTGACGCACAAAAAAAGCCATCCACAGCTTGGAAAGCTGTTTTTTTCCCAGTAGCATCGACCATGCCAGTGGAGAATCAGGTTTTCGCTGGTTCCACCGACTACTCCCAAAAAAGGAAAATCCAAGATGGCAACTGCAAAAAAAGCCCCGGCCAAGGCCGCCCCCGCCGCCAAGACTGTCGCCGTTGAAAAAGCCGCAGCTCCCGCCAAAAAGCGTGCGCCCAACGCAGCCTTCATGAAGGCCCTGACACCCAGTGCAGCACTGGCCGCCGTGGTGGGTGCAGCGCCATTGCCACGCACCGAGATCATCAGCAAGCTGTGGGTTTATATCAAAGCCAACAACCTGCAAGACGCATCTGACAAACGCATGATCAACGCCGATGCCAAACTGAAAGAAGTTTTTGGCAAGCCCCAGGTGTCCATGTTTGAAATGGCTGGCCTGATCGGCAAGCACGTCAAATAAGCACTTTCGCGTGTTTTCACTTCAAGGCCGGCTTTGCCGGTCTTTTTTTTGCTCGGCCCCATAACAACTTGTTGTGGAGACGCATCAACGCAAATGAGAACGCCTATTATTTGATTTAACATTGCGTGCTTGACGATGCACAGCCAGTTTCACAGCCACTGCCTCGCGCCCCTGCCGACACGCTTTGCCGTGTCGGTTGCAATATTCCCAACCGATGGAGGCCAGATTGGCACAGAAACGCACCCACTCCCCGAAAAAACCTCTGTCCTGCGCCATGCAGCACACCACCCCGGCAGTCAACGCATCGTCCGACAAAGCGCTACTGCCCCTGGGAGCACTCATGCTGGCCGCCTCGGTTGGAAGTTGGGCACAGACCAGCGATGCGCCCAGTGCAACGCTTTCGACGGTGACGGTGCGTGAAAAAGCGCAAATCCAAAGCAAAGACACCTTGCAGGTTCAGCAAACGACCATCGGCAAAGGTAACCAGGCGCTGCGTGACATTCCGCAAAGCGTGACCGTTTTCACCGAGCGGCTGATGGCCGACCGCAACCAGGACGATTTCCGTGAAGTCCTGCGCACCACCTCGGGCGTGACCTTCCAGGCGGGCGAAACCGGCGAGGAAGATGTGCGTCTGCGCGGCTTCTCGCTGGGCCAGGCGGGCGACATCTACATCGACGGCATGAAGGATGCACCGTTGTATGAACGCGACACCTTCAACAACGACCGGGTGGAAGTGCTCAAAGGCTCGGCCTCCATGCTGTTTGGCAAGGGCTCTACGGGTGGGGTGGTCAACCAGGTGAACAAAGCCCCCTTGCTGATCGACCAGCACGAAGCCGCTTACACCCTGGGCAGCGGCAAAGAGCACCGGCTGACAGGCGACTTCAACTTCAAAACGGGTGAAGATGCCGCTTTCCGGCTCAACGCCATGGTGCACAACGCTGACAACCACGGCGCCATGCAGAAAAAGCGCGGTATCGCACCCACCTTCAGCTGGGGCGTAGGCACCCGTGACGAATTCTCGGTCGGGCTGTACTACCTCGACATCCAGGGCCGTCCGCTCTACAACCACCCCTGGTTTCAGAGCAACGGCGTGATCGTGCCCTCGCTGCCAGCCAAAAACTACTACGGTCTCAACAGCGATTACCTGAATTCTTCGGCCCAGTACGCCACGCTGTCACACATTCACCGCTTTGACGACAACGGCGAACTCAAGACACGCCTTCGCCATGGACGCTACGAGCGCGATCTGTGGGCCAGCGTGATCCGCTTCGGCGCAGGCACCACCATCGACAACATCAACAGCAGCACCGTTGTCACCCGCTCTCCCAAGGGCCGTGTGGGGGTGAGTAACCTGACACAGCTACAAAGCGATTACACGAACAGCTTCCAGTGGGGCGGCAAAAAGCACGACCTGATCGCTGGCATCGACATCTACGAAGACGATGCCAAGCGCAACCAGAACTTTGCTGGCACGGCCAGCGGCATGGACACCACCGTAGGCACGCCCAACAACGGTGACTGGCGCCCCGACAACCGTGGCAATCCCACGTTCAACACTTTCAAGGCACGCAACGTCGGTTTGTATGCGCAAGACACCGTGGCCTTGACGCCGACACTGAAACTGGTGGGTGGACTGCGCTATGACCATTTCAAGGCCTCCTACTACAGCAGTGCTGACCTGAACCATGCGCGCTCAGATGGCCTGTGGAGCCCGCGCATCGGTGCGCTTTACCAGCCCGATGACAGCGCCTCGTACTACATCTCTTACGGCACTTCGTACAACACCTCGGGCGATACCTACCAGTTCTCCAACCCAAACGCAGGCACCGAGAAAACCGCCAATACCGATGCGGAAAAAAGCCGCAACTTTGAAATCGGCGGCAAATTCGAGCTGTTTGAAAAACGCGCCAGCCTGGGCGTGGCCGCGTTCTACAGCGAAAAATACAACGAGCGCAACACCGACCCCGACACCGCGGCCCAGCAGCAATTGCTGTCGGGCAAGCGCCACGCCGCCGGGATGGAGTTCAACCTGGCGGGCCGCATCACGCCGGCCTGGGAAATCTTCTACAACCACACCTGGATTCCCAGTGCCAAGATCGACGAAAGCAACGTCGTGCTGGCGGCCAATGGCGGTGGCGCGCAGGTCAAGGGCGATCGCCCTGGCCTGACGCCCAAGCACAGCGGCAGCCTCTGGAGCACCTACGCCGTGACCCCGCAAGTGCGCATCGGCGCTGGCCTGAACTACCGTGGCAAGCAAAACCCCGAGGGTTCGCGCGCCGTGGTGGCAGACAGCTTCATCACCGCCGATGCCATGGTCGAGTACAGCGTGGACGAGCGCACCTCGCTCAAACTCAACGTTACCAACCTGACCAACAAGCTGTACGCCGACACGCTCTACCGTGGTTTTTACGCGCCGGGTGCTGCCCGTACCGTGCAACTGACCCTGAAAACCCGCTTCTGATCGAAGCGTCCACGACCAAACCCGCCCTGCTACCTGCTGGTGACTCCGTATGTTCTTGCACCTCAAAAACATTCTCACGCCCGAAGAAGTCCGGAGCGCCCGCAGCCTGCTGGGCCACGATGCACCCTGGGTGGACGGGCGCACCAGCGCAGGCGATCAGGCAGTGGCCGCCAAGCGCAACGAACAGCTGGCGCAAGACAGCACCCAGGCGCAGCAACTGCGCGTCCTGGTGCTGGCCGCGCTGCACCGCGATGCGCTGTTTTTCTCTGCGGCCCTGCCGCACAAAATCTTCAATCCGCTGTTCAACCGCTACAGCGGCGAGAGCAACTTCTACGGCAACCATGTCGATGGCGCCGTGCTGCGCTCACGCCATCCTGACCAATGGGTGCGCAGCGACATCTCCTGCACCCTGTTCCTGGCCGACCCGGCAGACTACGACGGCGGCGAGCTGCTGATCAAAGAACCACAGGGCGAGCGCGCAGTCAAACTGCCTGCGGGCGACATGGTGCTCTACCCCAGTTCGACCGTCCACCAGGTGGCCCCGGTCACGCGCGGCGCGCGCATCGCCAGCTTTTTCTGGGTGCAAAGCATGGTGCGCTCCACCGAGCAGCGCCAATTGCTGTTTGACATGGACATGGATTTGCTGCGCCTGCGCAGCACCATCGGCGACCACGCCGACCCCGTGGTCGGGTTGACCGGCACGTACCACAACCTGCTGCGCATGTGGGCCGACGCCTGAATTCCGTATCCCTGCAAATCCATCAAAAAAGATAGCTGCTAGCGCACGCCAGTATTGGCACGGAGGCCATTTTGACCATAAAAAACGTGCCCCCACTACAGCGGCACGCCATCCCCCCTGGCACGGCTGCGCTGGCCGACCACGAAGCACTGGCGCGCCAGCACCTGAACGACAACGCCTGGGCGTATTTCAGTGGCGGTGCTGCCGATGAAATCACGCTGCGCGCCAACCGTACGGCATGGGACACGCTGGTGCTGCAGCCGCGCGTCTTGCGCCCCCTGGCGGGCGGGCACACCCGTACCACGCTGCTGGGACGCACCCTGGAACACCCCATTTTGCTGGCCCCCATGGCTTTCCAGCACCTGGCACACCCTGATGGCGAACACGCCAGCGCCTTTGCTGCCGCCGCGTTGGGCGCCGGACTGGTGCTCAGCACCCAGGCCAGCACGCCACTGGAAGACGTGGCACAGCGCTTTCTGGCCGACCCGGCGCACGGCCCGCTGTGGTTCCAGCTCTACCTGCAACACGACCGGGGCTTTACCCGCGAACTGGTGCAGCGCGCTGAAGCCGCTGGCTACGAAGCGCTGGTGCTGACGGTGGACGCACCCACCCACGGCGCCCGCGACCGCGAGCGGCGTGCCCTGTTCCACCTGCCTGCTGGCATCAGCGCCGTCAATCTGGCCGGGCTGGCGCCACCGCCATCAGCCCCGTTGCAACCCGGAGAAAGCGCCTTGTTCGACCGCCTGCTGCACCACACCCCCACCTGGGACGATGTGCAATGGCTGCAATCCACCACCCGCTTGCCGGTGCTGCTCAAAGGCGTACTGCACCCCGATGACGCACGCCAAGCCGCCGCGCTGGGCGTAGCAGCGCTGGTGGTGTCGAACCACGGTGGCCGCACGCTGGACACCGCCCCTGCCACGGCGCACGCGCTGGCCCACATTGCCGACGCGGTGCAAGGCGCCTTGCCGCTCCTGGTCGATGGGGGCATCCGCCGGGGCACCGACGTGCTCAAAGCCCTGGCCCTGGGCGCCAGTGCGGTACTCATTGGCCGCCCGGCCCTGTGGGGGCTGGCCCATGCCGGCGCAATGGGGGTGGCACATGTGCTGCGCCTGCTGCGTGATGAACTGGAAATCGCCATGGCCCTGACGGGCTGCGCCACGCTGGCGCAAGCCACACCGGCTTTGCTGCAAAACCACGCCACAGGCCGTATGGGCATCTAAAATTCCACGCGATTGTTAATGCGACGGATTCTCATTTATAATCCACACACTTCTTCCATTACCCGCCCTGTGCGGCCCAATTCCCATGATCGTCTGCGTCTGCCGCCGGATTTCCGACCGTGAAATCGCCCGCCATGCCCATGCCGGTATGGGTTTCGATGAAATCCAGTTTGAGCTGGGCGTGGCCATGCAGTGTGGCCGCTGCGAAGGCTGCGCCCGCGACGTGGTTGCCCAATGCCACGCCACCCGCCCCGTCGCGGCCTTGCGCCAAGAGACAGCAGAGTCTGCCTCCGGCGCCTGCGCTGTGTGAATTGCCTATGCTGCTCTCTGCGCTGGTGGGCAGCATGTTTCTGGTGGCGTTGGCCGCGTGGTGGATTTTTCGCTTCTGATTTCAATCAAATCGGCTTGTAACCCAATGCTGGCAAGCGCTGGCAGCTATCATTTTTTATGCCTTCTACTGACCGTTTCACTGCACCCAGCGCCTGGGGCCGCTACGCGCTGATCTCTGGCGGCGTGGCGCTGCTGCACGGGGCTGCATTGTGGGCATTGCAAACGGGCCTGGTACCTACAGCGGCGCCCACCATCGTTCCCGCCGAAGTGATTGCAGAATTCATTGCGCCGCCTACCCCCGAAGTGGCTCCGCCGCCACCGGCACCACCTGCCCCACCCACCCCCAAGTCGCCCCCTACACCGCGCCCTGCCGCAGCCAAGGCACCCGCACCACGCCCGACGCCTGCACCGCTGGCAGTGGCCAATGCTGCCCCCGATGCACCGCAAGTGGCAGCCGCAGCGCCTGCACCCGAGCCCGCCCCGGTATCAGCTCCCGCGGCAGCACCGACCGCTGCACCGGCTGCACCCGCGCCGCCTGCACCACCGCGCATTGAACTGCCATCCAGCAACGCTACGCACCTCAACAACCCCTCTCCCGGCTATCCCGCCATCAGCAAGCGCATGGGTGAGCAAGGCCGGGTCATGCTGCGCGTACTGATCGGCGCCGACGGACTGCCGCAAAAAGTCGAAGTCAGCCAATCCAGCGGCTACGAGCGCCTGGACCGTCAGGCCCAGGAGGCCGTCATGCGCTGGCGGTTCGTTCCCGGCAAGCGCGGTGGTGTGCCCGAGGCCATGTGGTACGCGCAGCCCATCAATTTTGTTCTCGAATAATTTTCAGGAGTTCTCATGGAATCGCAATTTGGCATCGCCAACGTCTGGACGCAGGGCGACTTTGTTACCCGTTTTGTGGCCATCTTGCTGCTGGGGATGTCGCTGATCTCGTGGATCGTCATCATCGCCAAGGCGCTGGACATCGTGAAATTCAAAAAACACGCCCGCGCCGCACAGGGTTTCTGGCACAGCGAGGACTTTGCTGCGGGCCTGGAAAAACTCGGTGCCGATCCGCTCAACCCCTTTCGCCAACTGGCCATCGAAGGGCGCGAAGCCACCGCCCACCACCGCAACACCAAAGGCCAGCTGCACGACAGCCTGGACGTGAGCGACTGGGTCACGGGCTGCCTGCGCAACTGCATCGACGAATTCACCGCACGCCTGCAATCGGGCTTGGCTGTGCTGGCGTCGGTGGGCTCGACAGCACCGTTCATCGGCCTGTTTGGCACCGTGTGGGGCATTTACCACGCCTTGATCGCCATCGGCACTTCGGGCCAATCGACCATTGACAAGGTGGCCGGCCCCATCGGAGAGGCACTCATCATGACGGCACTGGGCCTTGCCGTGGCTATTCCCGCCGTACTGGGCTACAACGCGCTGGTGCGAGGCAACAAATCGATTCTGATTCGCCTCAACAGCTTTGCGCACGACTTGCACGCTTACTTTGTGACCGGCGCACGCGTCTCCAGCAGCACCGCCGCTGCCAACGTACACCCCCTGAAGAAAGGTGCCTGAGCATGGCCTTCGGTACCCAGGACGATGCCGACGAGGTGATGAACGAGATCAACATGACACCGCTGGTGGACGTCATGTTGGTGCTGCTCATTATTTTCATCATCACCGTACCGGTGATGAAGCACTCGGTGAACGTGGATTTGCCCAGCGCCGTGAACCAGCCCGAACGCATCCAGCCCGAAACGGTGCGCCTGAGCGTAGCGGCCGATGGCCAGTATTTCTGGAACGGCATGCCCATCGACGACAGTGCGCTTGAGGCCAACCTCCAGACAGAGGCGGCCAAAGACCCGCAACCCGATCTGCACATCCGCGGGGACAAAGCCGTGCGCTACGAGCGTGTAGCCCAGGCCATGGCGGCAGCGCAGCGTGCGGGCGTACGCAAGATCGGGTTTGTGACAGAACCGCAGCCGTGAGCCCTGCCATGACCATGTCCGCCTGCACTCCTGCCCCCCTTTCATGCAGCGCTGCTGCACACGCCGCAACACACAATGCGCCTGGTATGCCGCCTGCCAACCCCAGCGCGCTCCCGGCAGCCACGGTACACAGCCAGGATTTGCTGCAAGGCCACAAGAGCGTCACCATCAGCCACAACGGCACCCTTTACCGCCTGCAAGCCACGCGCATGGGCAAACTGATACTGACCAAATAGTTTTCATCGTGGGGCGACTCCCGGACTGGCCACCAGTCCGTCAGGGTCGTTTTGGCCAGCCAACGGGTCACACCCGCGTAGCCAGGCTTTTTTTGTGCGCCATGTCCCAATGGCGACCCACAGCAGCCACGCACCAAAACCCCTACCAAAATTAGGTAACGGTCACCTGGTCTTGTAAAGCCCCACAGGGGCACCACCTAAAATCTTCCAGCCTGCGCTGTGCAGGTCACTCAGGAGCAACATCATGAACGACCGTTTAACGGCCATCCACTCCTCTGCGGACTACGGCTACGGTATCTCGCAGGAGCAGCGCCACAAGGTGCTGCGCAATACTTACTGGCTGCTCGCACTGAGCCTGCTGCCCACGGTACTGGGCGCCTGGCTGGGCGTAGCCACCGGCATCACCCAATCGCTGCGCGGCGGCGTCGGACTGATTGTGTTCATGGTCGGCGCCTTTGGCTTCATGTATGCCATCGAAAAAACCAAGAACTCCGCAGCGGGCGTTCCCGTTCTGCTGGCCTTCACGTTCTTCATGGGTCTGATGCTGTCGCGCTTGATCGGCATGGTGCTGGGCTTCAAGAACGGCTCGGAACTGATCATGACGGCCTTTGCTGGCACAGCGGGTGTGTTCTTTGTCATGGCCAGCCTGGCCAGCGTCATCAAGCGTGACCTCTCGGGCATGGGCAAGTGGCTGATGGTGGGCGCCCTGGTGCTCATGGTCGGTGCGGTCATCAACGTGTTTGTGGGCTCCACTGCCGGCATGATGGCAATTTCAGTGGCCGCCATTGGTATCTTCAGCGCCTACATGCTGTACGACCTCAAGCAAATCCTGGATGGTGGTGAAACCAACTACATCAGCGCCACACTGTCGCTGTACATGGACATTTTCAACGTCTTCCAGAGCCTGCTGGCTTTGTTGGGAATCATGGGTGGCGAGCGCGAATAAGCAGCGCAACCGCAGCAAGAAGGCTCCGCAAGGAGCCTTTTTTGTGCCTATTGCCAAGGGAATAGCTCAACCCGCGTGGCGGGTTGCCGATAATGAAGAACATGTTCCAGAAAGACCCCACCATGCCGCAACGCCTCGCTGCCACTTTTGCGCTGCTTTTGCTTGCAGGCTGCGACATTCCAGGGCTGGGCCCCGACCCGCGCGCCGTCCAGCGTGAGGCCGAGGCCCAAGCCATAGGCGGCGCTTGCCGCCATGCGCTGCGCGGCCTGGAAGACTGCTACACGCTCAACCCCAAGTCCCCCAAAGCCGCTGTTTTTGCGGGCTGGAAAGACATGGATTCGTACATGCGTGAAAACAAAATCGAGGGCGCGCCTTCAGTGCTGGGCAAAGCGCCACCACCCAAAGCAGCCCGCGATGAGGCCGCCGAAACCGAAACACAGGGCACAGCCAGCACCAACCGCAGCTAAGCGCACGCCCCACAGAGTGGCCTGTTAGGGCGTCTGCGCCTTGGGGAAAGTCTTCAGGCGCGCTCGAACACCGCCATGCTCTCAACGTGCGCCGTGTGCGGAAACATGTTGACCATGCCTGCAGCCGTACAACGGTAGCCCGCCAGATGCACCAACAAGCCAGCATCACGCGCCAGCGTGGCAGGGTTACAGCTGACATAGACAATGCGCTGCGGCGGCGTCCAGCCTTCCGCACCGGCAGGCAGCGGGCCTGCGCCTTCGGCACCAATACGGGCCTGCTCCAGGTCAGCCAGTGCCTTGGCCAGGGCAAAAGCGCCTTCGCGCGGTGGATCGACCAGCCATTTGTCGGCCACGCCATCGGCTACCAACATCTCAGGGGTCATCTCAAACAAGTTGCGCGCTACAAAATTTGTAGCTGCAAGCGCTCGTCCTGCGGGCATTTGAGCCTGATTTGATTCATAGTTTTCACGGGAGCGTGCCACCAGCGTCTCGCTACCTTCGATACCCAGCACTTCACGGGCCTGAGTGGCCAAAGGCAGCGTAAAGTTGCCAAGACCACAGAACCAGTCAATAACACGCTCGTTGTTCTGCACTTCCAGCAGACGCAATGCGCGCGACACCAGCACCCGATTGATATGGGGATTGACCTGGGTGAAATCGGTAGGCTTGAATGGCATGGTGATACCAAACTCAGGCAGCGCATATGACAACTGCGCCCCACCCTCATCCAGCAACTTCACCGTATCCGGCCCTTTGGACTGCAACCACCACTGTACGCCATGCTCAGCGGCAAACGCACGCAGACGGGCCAGATCGTCGCTCGACAAGGGCTCCAGGTGACGCAGCACCAGCGCCGTGACGCTGTCGCCGCAGGCCAGCTCGATTTGCGGGCAAGTATCGCGGGCATCCATGGCGGCAATCAGGGCGCGCAACGGTACCAGCATGGCACTGACGTGCGGTGGCAGCACAGGACAGACCTCCATATCGGCCACATAGCGGCTTTTGCGCTCATGAAAACCCACCAGCACCGTGCCTTTTTTAATGACATGGCGTACCGACAAACGGGCGCGGTAACGATAACCCCAGGCAGGGCCTTCAATGGGACGCAGCAAGGTTTCTGCCTTGACCTTGCCCAAATGCCACAGGTTGTCCTCCAGAACGCGCTGCTTCACAGCCACTTGGGCACCCACGTGCAGATGCTGCATTTTGCAGCCGCCACAAGCACCAGAATGCAGACCAAAGTGCGGGCATCCCGGACGAACGCGCTGGGGCGATTCACGGTGGACAGCGGTCAAGCTGGCCTGCTCCCAATTGTTCTTCTTGCGATGGGTGTTGGCAGTCACCCATTCAAAAGGCAAGGCACCGTCAATGAAGACCACCTTGCCATCGGGCCGGTGCGCTACACCTTGGGCGTCCAGATCAAGAGATTCCACCTCAAGCCAATCGGGTGGATACAGGCTTTTTTTGTCGTTCAGATCACTCATACGCCTATTGTCTCAGGCTGGGATCACATTCATGCCTTGCAAGCAATGGGTATTCATAACCCCAACCACGCCAACCAGACCAACAAGGCCTGCCACCGCCTTACTGCGGCTGGTCTTTAGGTGGCGTGGCCGCATGGTTTCGCCCCTTCAATGCAGGCGTAAGGGCCTGCTCAGAGCGACCCAGCGTTTGATTGATTTCGACTCCCTTGCGGTAGTAATCATTGTCAATCACAGGATCTGGGGCACGAATGGCCAACCAAAGCGTATAAAAACCTGCCACCACCACCACCGCAGGCCCCGCAATAATCAACCATACATAACCAAACTTCCACCAGGGTGGAGTCGCAGAATTAGGAATAGGGGGCGACATCATCAGCGTATCCTGACCAAAAATAATATGTACTACTCGTCCGCGCGGAAAGGTTTAACGTGGAACCAGAAAAATAGACTTTTCAGTCACATGGGCACTGGTGCCGAGCGCTTGCACATCAAACTGCACGGCATGAGAACCAGCATCCGCAGACCCGTAAGGAATCTGCAACCTGACAGCGACCCAGCGTGATTGGGCAGCATCAATGGCAACCTCCGGCTCAGAAGCTAACTCCAGACCATCCAGAC
Organism: Simplicispira sp.; assembly: GCF_028687295.1. NCBI lineage: Bacteria > Pseudomonadati > Pseudomonadota > Betaproteobacteria > Burkholderiales > Comamonadaceae > Simplicispira > Simplicispira sp. The sequence goes on along the minus strand of NZ_JAQUAL010000007.1, from coordinate 20,109 downwards.
CACGCGCACTGATACGATAACGTTGCGGTGCTTCGGTTGCATTCATGATCTGTAACCGATAAATATTTTCCAGCTTGCCTCCAGCCACAATGCGCGACAAGGCCGCCCGGTCTCGCTCCACATCCACCTTCAGAGGCGTACGCGTTACCAGACTGGCGAGCATGGCGACACACAAAGCCACCAGAATCCCGGTATAGACCAATACCCGAGGACGCAGCACACGACGCAATATCTCTGCCCTGCCCCAACCTTTGGATACGGCGCTCTGGGTAGAAAACCGAACCAAGCCACGGGGGTAATGCATTTTGTCCATGACAGTATCGCAGGCATCCACGCACAAACCGCAACCAATGCACTCATACTGCAAACCGTTGCGTATATCAATACCTACTGGGCACACCTGGACACACAAAGTGCAGTCAATGCAATCGCCTAATCCCTTGGCTTTGTAATCCGCAGCCTTGGTACGCGGACCACGGGGCTCGCCACGCTCTTGGTCGTAGGTAACGATCAATGTGTCTTTGTCAAACATGGCGCTTTGAAAGCGCGCATAAGGACACATGTATTTGCAAACCTGCTCGCGCATAAAGCCTGCATTCCCATACGTGGCAAACCCATAAAAAATCACCCAGAAAATTTGCCAACCGCCTTGCAATGCCATCAACTCAGTACCGAGTTCGCGGATAGGAACAAAATAGCCTACGAACGTGAACCCTGTCCAGATAGACAACAAAATCCAAAGAAATTGCTTAAGTGATTTTTTCCATATTTTTTCAGCCGTCCAGCTGCTACTGTCCAGACGCAACCGTGCACTGCGGTCACCCTCGACCTTGTGCTCGATCCACATGAAAATCTCGGTGTAGACCGTTTGCGGACAGGCAAATCCGCACCAAAGGCGTCCTGCTACGGCAGTGAACAAGAACAGCGATAAGGCTGAAATAATCAATAACCCAGTCAGATAAATGAAATCCTGCGGGTAAAGTACCAAACCAAAAATATAAAAACGCCTTGCCCCAAGGTCAAACAGCACCATCTGGCGCTGTCCCCACTCCAACCATGGCAAGCCGTAAAAAATCAGCTGCGTGAGAAATACCATTCCCCAGCGCCAGCGTGCAAAAATTCCACTGATGGAGCGCGGGTAAACTTTCTTTTGCGCCTCGTACAGAGAAACAATGTCTTTGTCTGTCGCAGGCTCTGAAGCTACAGGCGCAATCGGGATAATCTTGCGGGGTTTCCCATCGGGTGAGTTCATGGTGAAAGCGCTTTTCAAAAAGTGGCCGACATGGCAGCCAAAAGAAGATGGCGCCGAAGCGCCATCTTTATCTCTCCAGTTTAGCGAGCAGAGCCCGGTTTGTTTGACATGCCCCACACATAGGCAGTCAGCACACCCAATTGGGCCTCAGTCAGTTTCTGAGATTGTGCAGGCATCTGATTAACCTTGCCATTGTTGATCATGGCTGTGATGGCTGCCTCACCCCAACCATGAAGCCAGATGTCATCTGTCAGGTTAGGGGCGCCCAAAGCCTGCATACCTTTGCCGTCGGCACCATGGCAAGCAGCACAAGCGACAAACTTGGATTTGCCCAAAGAAGCACGCAGGGAATCGTGTGGACTGCCAGAGAGGCTCAGGACGTAATGCGACAGGTTGCGCACATCCTCAGGCGATCCCACCGCAGCAGCCATGGGAGGCATGTTGCCGATACGGCCCTTTTCCAGGGTTTCACGAATTTTCTCGGGGGTACCGCCATGCAACCAATCGCCGTCGGTCAGATTGGGAAAGCTCTTGCTACCACGGGCGTCAGAACCATGGCATTGTGCGCAGTTGTTCATGAACAAACGCTCACCAATGGCCATTGCCTGCGGGTCTTGGGCTACCTGCTCTGTAGTCATCGAGGTAAACCGCGCGTACAAAGGCTCCAACTCAGCCTTGGCTTGAGCCATTTCAGCATCGTAGGCACCGTACTGGCTCCATCCCATTTTTCCAGCAAACTTACCCAGACCCGGATAAATGGCCAGATAAGCAAAAGAAAAGATGATGGTCAGCACAAACAACCACATCCACCACCGTGGCATGGGATTGTTCATCTCAGTCAGGTCTTCGTCCCAGACATGGCCAGTAGTGTTGTTGCTATCAGATGCAACTTTTTTCCGTGCCGTAATCCAGAGCAGCAGCAAACAGGCCACGATGCCAGCGATCGTGATACCGGCTACATAAACCGACCAGAAATTGCTAGTGAAGTCACTCATAGGGTGTTCTCGTTCTGGTGGTATTTAATCTTGTTGAAATGGGAGCTGGGCCGCCTCGTCAAACCGAGATCTGTTGTTGCGAGCGTAGGCCCACACCCAGATACCGACAAAACATGCGAAAGAAACCAGCGTGACCACAACGCGCATGACGGTGACATCCATGACAACCACCTTTCTTACTTAAGCGCACGGCCCAAGACCTGTAGATAGGCCACGAGCGCATCCATTTCAGTTTTTCCCTTGACCTCATCTGCCGCAGCAGCGATCTGCTCATCGGTATAGGGAACGCCCACTGCGCGCAACGCCTTCATACGCGGTGCAAGTACTGCGGGATCCAGCGTATTTTTTTCCAGCCAAGAATAAGCAGGCATGTTCGATTCAGGAACCACATCACGGGGATTGTTCAAGTGAATACGGTGCCATTCATCGCTGTACCTGCCGCCCACGCGGTGCAGGTCAGGACCGGTGCGCTTGCTACCCCACTGGAACGGGTGGTCATAGACAAACTCACCCGCCACAGAGTAGTGGCCATAGCGCAGGGTTTCTGCCCGGAAGGGGCGAATCATTTGCGAGTGGCAGTTGTAGCAACCTTCGCGCAAATAGACATCGCGCCCCGCCAACTGCAAAGGAGCGTAAGGCTCCACCCCCTTCACAGGCTCGGTGGTGGACTTCTGAAAGAACAAAGGAACGATTTCAACCAGGCCACCCACAGCAATTACCAAAACGATCAAAACGATCATCAGGAAGTTGTTGGTTTCCACCGTTTCGTGGGAGAACCCCGTCGAAGCATTGTTGTTATGTTGGGACATGAAATGGGACTCCTCGGGTCTCAGGCGTGCGCTGGTTTAGCGACAGGAATGGCCACAGTGACCGAGCGACCGGAAATACTGGTCATCCACACGTTCCAGGCCATCATGACCATGCCAGTCAGGTACAGAACACCGCCCGTGAAGCGAATCACGTAGAACGGATAAGTAGCCTTTACACCTTCCACAAAGGTGTAGGTCAGTGTCCCGTCTGCATTGATGGCACGCCACATCAGGCCCTGCATCACACCGGCAATCCACATAGCGGCGATGTACAGCACGATGCCGATCGTTGCCAGCCAGAAGTGAATTTCAATGGCTTTGACAGAGTGCATCTTTTCCTTGCCGAACAGACGAGGAACCAGATAGTAAAGGGAGCCCATGGTAATCAGACCCACCCAACCCAAAGCACCAGCATGCACATGGCCCACGGTCCAATCGGTGTAATGGCTCAGGGCGTTGACGGTCTTGATGGCCATCATCGGGCCTTCAAAAGTGGACATGCCGTAGAAAGACAGCGAAACGATCAGGAAGCGCAGGATGGGGTCATCGCGCAGTTTGTGCCAAGCACCCGACAGGGTCATGATGCCGTTGATCATGCCACCCCAGCTGGGAGCCAGCAAAACAAGCGAGAACACCATGCCCACCGATTGCGTCCAGTCAGGCAGCGCGGTGTAGTGCAGATGGTGTGGGCCAGCCCACATGTAAGTGAAGATCAGTGCCCAAAAGTGAACAATCGACAGGCGGTAGCTGTAAACAGGGCGACCGGCTTGCTTGGGAATGAAGTAGTACATCATGCCCAAAAAGCCTGCCGTGAGGAAAAAGCCCACAGCGTTGTGACCGTACCACCATTGCACCATGGCATCCTGCACACCTGCGTAGGCAGAGTAGCTCTTCATGAAGCCCGCAGGAACCGCAGCACTGTTGACGATGTGCAGCACAGCCACGGCCAAAATGAACGCACCGTAGAACCAGTTGGCCACGTAAATGTGGCGCACCTTGCGAGTGCCGACCGTACCGAAAAACACAACAGCATATGCCACCCACACCAAAGCGATGAGGATGTCAATGGGCCATTCCAGCTCAGCGTATTCTTTGCCTTGGGTGTAACCCAGAGGCAAGCTGATGGCGGCAGCCAGAATCACCAGCTGCCAGCCCCAGAAAGTGAACGATGCCAGCTTGCCAGCAAACAGACGTACCTGGCAGGTACGCTGCACCACGTAGTAGCTGGTAGCAAACAGTGCGCTACCACCAAACGCAAAAATCACCGCATTGGTATGCAGTGGTCGCAAACGGCCGTAACTCAGCCAGGGAATACCGAAGCTGAGTTCAGGCCAAGCCAGCTGGGCGGCGATGAAAACGCCAACCAGCATGCCAACCACCCCCCACACCACGGTCATGATAGAAAACTGCCGTACAACGGTATCGTTGTAGTGCGCAGCATCTGCTTGTTTTGGTATATCCATCGGGCACCTCTTGATTTGAGCGAAAGTATTAACTGTAGAAAGGGTAGTGTTTTTGACAGTGGTCAATTATCGCGAAGAATGCGCTCGCCTTCTTGCTCCACGTTCTCGAATTGACCGCGGTAGACGGCCCACCACAAGCCCAGCAAAATCATCAGCACGAGCACAACCGACAAGGGAATCAACAGATAAAGAATGTCCATGTGCGGACTCCTGTATTTTTATGCAGCCACGGGTTCAGCGGAAGACGCACCAGCGACTGCCTCGCCCAGTTCGCCTTCTAGCGCAGGCAAAGGCAAAGAAAGGCGTGCCGCATTGAGCACCACCAGCAACGAACTCAGGGCCATGCCAAGCCCTGCCAGCCAAGCTGGCATATAGCCTGCGATGGCCAGCGGCACGCTCAATGCGTTGTACCCGGCGGCCCACCACAGGTTCTGGCGCACCACGCGCAACGTGCGACGCGCCAACAGCACCGCTTGCGGCACCAACCACAGGCTTTCGCCCAACACTACAAAATCAGCCTTCGATTGTGCCAGCGCTACCGACTTGCCAAAAGCGAACGACACGTGGGCACCCGCCAGCACTGGCCCGTCATTCAGCCCGTCACCCACCATGGCAACACGCTGCCCGCGCGCCTGCATGGCCCGCAGCGCTTCCAATTTGTCCTGCGGTGTGCAGTCTGCACGCCAATCGGCAATGCCGGCCTGCCCGGCCACCCGTGCCACAGACTTGGATCTGTCGCCCGACAGCAACTGCACCTGCAATCCGGCATGGGTCACGGCACGCACGGCGCCGGCTGCTTGTGCCCGCAGGTCTTCCGCCAGATCAAACCGTGCCAGCTCTACCCGTCCGGCATGCCCGTCCTCTCGCACCAGAAACACCTGTTGCGCTTCGGTGCTCTCGTCAAGCACGGCACCGGTATGCCGCGATGAGCCCAGCAGCACACGACCAGCGGGCAAAGCGCCCTGCAAATCCTGCACCCAGGCGCTCAACCCACGGCCCACTTCCTCCTGCACTTGCGTCACTTGCCAGCGTGGCGCATGGCCGCTGGCGTTGCGTGCTGCAGCCATGACCACAGCGCGTGACACCGGATGCAGAGAGTGGCGCGCCAGCTCTGCCGCCAAACCCAATGCATCTTGCGCGGGCACGCCACCCACAGCATGGATGGCACTGACCACCATGCCATCACGGGTCAAAGTACCGGTTTTGTCGAAAACCACTGTATCCACTTCAGCCAACGCCTCCAGGCCCTGGAGGTTGCGCACCAGCACGCCGTGGCGTGCCAGCGTCCCCGCGGCGGACAACATGGCCACGGGCGTCGCCAGCGACAAAGCGCAGGGGCAGGTAACGATCAATACCGACACTGCCACCATGAGCGCATGGGCCGGATCGGTAGGCCACCACCACAGCGCCGCCAGAAAGGCTGCCAGCAAAACAGCGATCAAAAAAGGCCGTGCTACGCGATCAGCCACTTGCGCCAATCGGGGTTTTTGCAACGATGCGCTCTCCATCAGCGCCACGATCTGACCAAAACGGGTGGCCGGCCCCGTGCCTTGCACCAGCACCTCCACAGACGACTGCAGGTTGTAGCTCCCTGCCGTGACCAGACTTCCCGGTGTGCGCAGCACCGGCTTGGACTCGCCCGTCAACAGTGCTTCATCGGCCAGCGTCTGGCCAGTGACGATGCAGCCGTCGGCCGGAAAAGCTTCACCGGGCAGCACCCGCACGGTGTCACCGGCGACCAGTCGGCGCACGGCCACGCGCTCGAAGGTGCCGTCGGGGGCACGCCGCTCCACGCTATCGGGCAGTCGGTTCATGACAGACTCCAGCGCACCCGCCGTGCGGTCGCGCAGGCGCAACTCCAGCCATCGGCCCGTCAGCAAAAAGAAAACAAACATGGTGAGGGAGTCAAAAAACACCTCCCGTCCAAAGATTCCGGTGGGGTCAAATGTGCCCGCCGTGCTGACCACGAACGTGATCACCATGCCCAGCGCCACTGGCAAATCCATGCTCACCCGCCGCTGGCGGATATCGCGCAAGGCGCTGGAAAAAAACGGCCCGCAGGCAAACAGCACTACCGGCAAGCTGATAACCCACGAGGCCCAGCGCAGCAAGCGCTCCATTTCGGGGGTGAGGTCGCCGGGCAAGGCCACGTAAGCGGGCCACGCATACATCATGACCTGCATCATGCAAAAGCCTGCTACCAGCCAGCGCCACAGCGCGCGCCGGTGCTCGCGCTTGCGCTGTTCGCGGGCCATGGCATCCATGGCGGGCAAAGCGCCATAACCGGCTTTGCGCACCGCCGCCAGCCATTGCGACGGCAGCACCAGCCCAGGCTGCCAGACCACGCGCGCACGCTGGGTAGCAGCACTGACCTCAGCCTGCGCCACGCCGGGAACTGCACACAGCGCCTCTTCAATGGTCAGTGCGCAGGCTGCGCAGTGCATGCCCTCGATGACCACATGCGACTCCCAGGCGCTCTCGCCCCCGGCAGACGCACCATTTGGCGTACAGGGCCGACCAAAAGCCGCCCACTCCTGGCGGTCATCCAGCAGCTCTGGCGCCCCGGGGGCAGGCACCGCATCCGCCGGACGGCCCGTGGCCTGATCGACCGTGGAATTCATTGACATGCGGCAAGCTTACCGCTTTTGCATGCCATACTGACCCGCGTGCATTTTTTTCAGACAATGCCGCCCACCCCATTGATCTTTTCCCCAGAGAGGACCCCCATGTACAAGCGCATCCTGATTGCCACCGACGGCTCCGAGCTGTCCGATAAAGCCGTTCAAAGTGGCCTGTCGCTGGCTGCTTTGTCAGGCGCTTCGGTGGTGGCACTGAAGGTAGTGCCGCGCTACCCGCGCAGCTATTTTGAAGGCGGCATGCCCGTTGAGGCCAGCGACATCCAGCGCATTGAAAAACAATGGGACGAGGCCGCCCAGGCGCTGGTCGATGGCGTCAAGACCGCAGGCGACGCCCAGGGCGTGAGCGTCAAAGCGGTGGTGGCCAAATCCGACCTGGTGGCCGAAGCCGTGATTGCTGCCGCCAAAAAGCACAAGTGCGATCTCATCGTCATGGCGTCGCACGGGCGCAAGGGCATCAAGCGCCTGCTGCTGGGCAGCGAAACACAGCATGTCTTGACGCACTCGCACATCCCCGTGCTGGTGCTGCGCTGAACGCTGCGTGCAGCGTAGCAATATCAAGCCAAATAAGGCTCCAGCCCTTTTGCAGTAAGCGCAAGCAGCTATCAGTTTAAAAGCAAAAAGCGCCTCCGGCCATCGCAGCCAGAGGCGCTTTTTTGCGCCCTACCCGCGTCCAGACTCAGGCAAACAAGCCCTGGTACTGCGCCCGCAACAGGTTCTTTTGCACCTTGCCCATGGTGTTGCGCGGCAGTTCTGCCACCACAAAGCAGCGCTTGGGAATCTTGAAATTGGCCAGCTGGGTTTTGAGCTGGGCCACGATGGCCTCGGCATCGGGCTGGGCACCGGGCCGGGCCACCAGCACGGCCACGCCCACCTCGCCAAAATCGGGGTGCGGCACGCCCACCACGGCGCTCTCGGCCACGCCGGACAGCTCGTTGATGGCAGCCTCCACCTCGGCGGGATAGACGTTGTAGCCGCCCGAGATGATCAGGTCTTTGCTGCGCCCGACGATGCTGACGTAACCGCGCGCGTCCACCAGACCCACGTCGCCGGTCTTGAACCAGCCATCGGGCGTGAATTCTTCGGCGGTTTTTTCCGGCATGCGCCAGTAGCCTTTGAACACATTGGGGCCTTGCACCTGGATGTTGCCGATCTCGCCCACGGGCAGCGGCTGGTTGGCATCGCTGACCAAGCGCAGGCCCACGCCGGGCAGCGCAAAGCCGACGGTGGCGCCACGGCGCTCGTCTTGGCCACCGTAGCGAGCGTCAGCGGCATAGGGGTTGGAGGTGAGCATGATGGTTTCACTCATGCCGTAGCGCTCCAGGATGGTGTGGCCGGTGCGCTGCTGCCACGCGGTAAAGGTTTCGATCAGCAGTGGCGCCGACCCGGAGATGAACAGGCGCATGTTCTGCACCGCCTCGCAGGTCAGGCCGGGCTCGGCCAGCATGCGCACGTACAGCGTGGGCACGCCCATGAACACCGTGGCGCGGGCCATGGCGGAAATGGCGGCTTTGGGCTCGAACTTGGCCAGCCAGATCATCTTGCTGCCATTGAGCAGCGCCGCATGGATGGCCACAAACAGCCCGTGCACATGAAAAATCGGCAGCGCGTGGATGAGCACATCGCCTGGCACCCAGCCCCAGTAGTCCTTGAGCATGACCGCGTTGGAGAGCAGATTGCCGTGCGTCAGCATGGCCCCTTTGCTGCGCCCGGTGGTGCCGCTGGTGTAAAGGATGGCGGCCAAATCATCCGCCGTGCGGGCCACCGGCTGGTGCTGGTCGGCGTGGTGGGCTGCGCGCTCCAGCAAGGAGCCGGTGCGGTCGTCGCCCAGCGTGAACACATGCTGCGTGCCCGCCGTGAAGGCGATTTTGGACACCCAGCCAAAGTTGCCCGGCGTACACACCACCACAGCAGGCTCGGCGTTGCCGATGAAGTATTCGATCTCGCTGCTCTGGTAGGCGGTGTTGAGCGGCAAGAACACGCAGCCCGCGCGCAGTGTGGCCAGGTACAGCACCATGGCCTCGACGGATTTTTCGACCTGCACCGCCACGCGGCTGCCCTCGGGCAGCGCCAGCGAGGCCAGCAAATTGGCCATGCGGGCGCTTGCGTGGTCCAGGTCGCGCCAGGTGTAATTCAGCGCGGTGCCGTCGGGGGCGGTGGTTTCCACGGCCACCAGATCCAGGTCAGAGGGAAAGGCCGCGCGCAAGGCGGCAAACAGGTTGTGTGAGCGCATAGGTTTCAAAAAACAGGGGGACGTTTGGCCAGAAAGGCCGTAATGCCTTCGCGGTGCTCGGCGCTGTCGGCGTAGGCGTAGGGATCGGCGCTGCCGTTTACTATGGTTTCGATAGCTAGTAGCGCGCACCCATCAAGGGCTGGAGGCACTTTTAATGCCCGAAATGTTTGTTTGGTCATGCGTGCGGCTTGGGGCGCCAGCGCGGCGATGCGGCAGGCGCTGCCCAAGGCATCGACGGCCAGCTGCTCGTCTGCCACCACCCGGCTCAAAAAGCCACGCGCCAGCATGTCACTGGCGCTGAAGGTGGCCGCCTCCAGCAGCATTTGGCGCGCTGTGAGTTCACCGACCGCACCAGCCACCAGTTGCGCCTCGCGCGGCGCCATCGGAAAGCCCAGTTTGGCAATCGGCGCACCAAAACGCGCGGACGTGCCCGCAATGCGCAGATCGCAGCAGCTGGCAATCTCCACGCCCGCGCCCATGCAGGCGCCCGCAATGTGCGCCACGATGGGCACATCGCAATCGAGCATGGCTTGCAGGCCGCCCCACACATCGCCCTCGTGAAAATCGCGCAGCTGCGCCGCATCAAAGCGAAACGCCGGGTATTCCGAAATATCGCCGCCCGCGCAAAACGCGCCGCCATCGCCCTCAATCAGCACGCAGCGCACGTCCTGGCTGCGCTGAATGCTCTCAAAAACAGAGCGCAGTTGGCGCCACATGGCGCGCGACATGGCGTTGAGCCTGCCGCTGTGGCGCAACGTGACGCGCACCACACCGGCCGCCGCCGGGGCTGCGCCGACCACCGGCGCAGCAATCACTTCTCCTGACATGCAATACCCTTTTCTGGATGGATTTCAACGCGCCCCGGGAGGGGTCACGGGCACAGGCTTTCAATGTCTTTGGAGGCGGGCACCTTGCCTTGTGCCAGCAAACTGCGGTGCTTGTCGATGCGCTTGAGGTCGTAGAGGTAATTGACCATCAGCCCGTAAGACTGTTTTTGCCCCTTGGAGGACGGGTCGCCCGCCCAGTTCAGGCGCTCCACGCGCGCGCCGTTGCCCAAATGGAAGCGCGCCACCGGGTCGATGGGCTTGCCGTCTGGCAGCTCGCGCGCCAGGTAGTGCGCGGCGCATTGCAGCAGCCACTGGCGCAGCGCCGATTTGGGCTCCAGCGCCAGCGCCTTGTCGGCAGCGGCCAGCAGTGCGGGGGCCTGGAGCGGCTCGGCGCCCACTTCGCGGGCCAGCTCGGCGCGTTGCTTGTCACTGAACCGATTCAGCATGGCCTGTGCGTTTTTGCCCAGCCAGGCGCGAAAGCCCGGAATGGGCGAGAGCGTGGCAAACGTGCGCAGGCGCGGAAACTCGGCGCACAGCGTCTCGACCACGTGCTTGATGAGCGAATCGCCAAAGCTGACGCCGCGCAGGCCAGTTTGCGTGTTGCTGATCGAATAGAAAATGGCCGTGGAGGCACGGCTGATGTCGGTGGGCGCAGCCGCCTCGTCCAGCAGCGGCGTGATGCTGCTGGAGATGCTGTCGACCAGCGCCACTTCCACAAAAATGAGCGGCTCGTTGGGCAGGCGCGGGTGAAAGAACCCGTAGCAGCGGCGGTCGCTGTCGAGGCGGTTTTTCAGGTCGGCCCAGCTGCGGATGTCGTGCACGGCCTCGTATTTGATGAGCTTTTCGATCAGCGAGGCGGGCGAGTCCCAGGACAGGCGCCGCAGCTCCAGAAAAGCCACGTCAAACCAGGTGGAAAACAGGTGCTCCAGCTCGGCGTCCAGCGCCAGCAGGCGCTTGTCGCTCTTGAGGTGGGGTAGCAACTCGGCGCGCAAGTCCACCAGAAAGCGCATGCCCTCGGGGAACACGGCAAAGCGCTGCAACAGGCGCGTGCGCGGCGACACCAGAGCGCGGCGCAGCGTGATTTCGGCCTGGCCCTCTTCCTCGGTGCCTGCGGCGGCCTCGTAGCGTTGGCGCGCAGATTGGAAACGCGTGGCATCGGGCGCGAACTGCTCGCACATCAGCAGCCACAGGTCGTGGCGCTCGGCAGGTTGGGCCTGGGCGTACCAGTCAGCCACCACCTGCGCACGGCGTCCGCCCTCCAACTCGCTGGTGCGCGGCTGGATCACGGCTTGCAGATCGGTCAGTACGCGGCGCAGTGCGCGCGGCGACAGTGCCTCCTGGCCCCGGCGCAGCGTGGCCTGCAAGCGGTCATGGGTGGTGCGCGGTGCGGCAGCGGCCTTGGCGCTGGCCGCTGGGGGCACGGTTTTATCGGCCGCGTCAGGCGGCGCAGAACGCAGGCGAGAGACGCTGCGGGCAATCCAGTCGGGGGCGTTTTTCATGGACTTAACCATACCAGAGGAAAACCACGGCATGGCGTCAGAAAACAGCCCCAAAAGTGGGGCATGGCACGCCATGTGTGCAACACAAAACGCTATTGATTCAATAGCTTATGGCGCTCGCCATGCAAGGCTTTGAAGCCAATTTGACTTGTTATTTTTGCACCGGCTGGCGCTGGGCCCACAGCCACAGGCCCACACCACCGGCCACCATCGGCAGGCACAGCCACTGGCCCATGCTCATGCCCAGCGGCAACAGGCCCAGGAAGCTGTCGGGCTCGCGGAAGAACTCGGCAATGAAGCGGAACACGCCGTAGCCCAGCAAAAAGGCCGCCGCCACCTGGCCCTGGCGGCGCTCACGGCGCGCATACAGCCACAGCAGCACGAACAGCAACAGCCCTTCGAGCAAAAACTGGTACACCTGCGACGGGTGGCGCGGCTGCATGGAGCCGCTGTGCGCAAACACCATGCCCCAAGGCAAATCGGGGCTGGCAAAGCGGCCCCACAGCTCGCCATTGATGAAGTTGCCCACACGCCCTGCCGCCAGCCCGGTGGGCACGCAGGGCGCGACAAAGTCAGCCACCTGCAACCAGGGCCGCTGGCGCGAGCGGGCAAACCAGACCATCGCAGCGATGACGCCCAGCAAGCCGCCATGAAAGCTCATGCCGCCCTGCCAGATGGCAAAAATCTCCAGCGGATGGGTCGCGTAATAACCGGGCTTGTAAAACAGGCAGTAACCCAGCCGCCCTCCCACGATGACGCCCATCACGCCCAGGAACAAGATGTCCTCCACATCGCGGCGCGACCAAGCACCCGGCCCGGTGATGGCCGCAAAGGGCGGATGGCGCAGGCGCCGCGTGCCCAGAAACATGAACAGGCCAAACGCCGCCAGATACGTCAGGCCATACCAGTGGATGGCCAAGGGGCCGATCTGCAACGCAACGGGATCAATGTGGGGATAAATCAGCATGGCGGCGATTGTGCCCGGCACCCAATCCCGCGCAAGAAACCGGGTTGGCTGGATGGACTGAATTTGAGGCAAAAAGTGCCTCCAGCGCTTACGCAGCAAGCGCTAGCAGCTATCAAAAACAAAGCGACTAAAAGAAAACCCGCTGGGGAGGGTGTCCAGCGGGTTTATGCACCAGGCGCCTGCGCGCCCGGTGGGGGCATCAGTCGCCCAGCAGCGACAGGTCGCGCACTGCGCCCTTGTCGGCGCTGGTGGCCAGCAGCGCGTAGGCCTTGAGCGCAGCCGACACCTTGCGCGGACGCGGCTTCACCGGCTTCCAGCCTTTGGCATCCTGCTCGGCGCGGCGGCGGGCCAGCTCCTCGTCCGAAACCAGCACATCGATCGTGCGGTTGGGGATGTCGATGCGGATGCGGTCGCCCTGCTGCACCAGGCCGATGGCGCCACCGGCAGCAGCCTCCGGCGAGCAGTGGCCTATCGACAGCCCCGACGTGCCGCCCGAAAAACGCCCATCGGTCAGCAGCGCGCAGGCTTTGCCCAGGCCCTTGGACTTGATGTAGCTCGTGGGGTAGAGCATTTCCTGCATGCCCGGGCCGCCCTTGGGGCCTTCGTAGCGCACGATGACCACGTCACCGGCCTTGACGTTGTCGGCCAGGATTTCGGCCACGGCTTCGTCCTGCGACTCGGTCACAAAGGCCGAGCCTTCGAACACCAGGATGGACTCGTCCACACCCGCCGTCTTGACCACGCAGCCATCGACCGCGATGTTGCCGTGCAACACCGCCAGGCCACCTTCTTGCGAGAAAGCGTGCGTGGCCGAGCGGATGCAGCCCTCGGCGCGATCCAAATCCAGGCTGGGCCAGCGCGTGGCCTGGCTGAAGGCCACTTGCGTGGGGATGCCAGCCGGGCCTGCCATGTAGAAGGTTTTGACCGCTTCAGACGGGTTGCGCGCGATATCCCATTGGTCGAGCGCATCCTTCATGGTCTTGGCGTGTACCGTGGGCACGTCGGTATGCAGCTTGCCAGCGCGATCCAGCTCTCCCAGGATGGCCATGATGCCGCCAGCGCGGTGGACGTCTTCGATGTGGTACTTGTTGGTGTTGGGCGCCACCTTGCACAGCTGCGGCACCACGCGCGAGAGGCGGTCGATGTCCTTCATCGTGAAGTCGATCTCGGCCTCCTGGGCAATGGCCAGCAGGTGCAGGATGGTGTTGGTGGAGCCGCCCATGGCGATGTCGAGGGTGATGGCGTTTTCAAAGGCCTTCAGGCCGATGGCGCGCGGCAGCACGGCCATGTCGTCCTGCTCGTAATGGCGGCGGCACAGCTCCACGATGGTGCGCCCGGCCTGCTTGAACAGGGCTTCGCGGTCGGCGTGCGTAGCCACCACGGTGCCGTTGCCGGGCAGCGACAGGCCCAGCGCCTCGGTCAGGCAGTTCATGGAGTTGGCAGTGAACATGCCAGAGCAGCTGCCGCAGGTGGGGCAGGCCGAGCGCTCGACCTCGGCCAGATCGGCGTCGCTGACGCTGCTGTCCACGGCCATCACCATGGCGTCCACCAGGTCGAGCTTTTTGAATTCGATGGTCTGCGTGGTCGGGTTGGCCAGGCGCACCTTGCCTGCCTCCATCGGCCCGCCCGAGACAAAAATGACCGGGATGTTCAGGCGCATGGCAGCCATCAGCATGCCGGGTGTGATCTTGTCGCAGTTCGAGATGCACACCATGGCATCGGCGCAGTGCGCGTTCACCATGTACTCGACCGAGTCGGCAATGATGTCGCGGCTGGGCAGCGAATACAGCATGCCGTCATGGCCCATGGCGATGCCGTCATCGACGGCAATGGTGTTGAATTCTTTGGCCACGCCGCCAGCGGCCTCAATCTCGCGGGCCACCAGCTGGCCCAGATCCTTCAGGTGAACGTGGCCAGGCACGAACTGGGTGAAGGAGTTGACGACGGCAATGATGGGCTTTTGAAAATCATCGTCCTTCATGCCAGTGGCGCGCCAGAGCGAGCGCGCACCTGCCATATTGCGACCGGCGGTAGAGGTTTTGGAGCGGTAAACAGGCATGGTGATTTTTCGTAAAGGGGTTAACTGGGGGGCGCAGGAATTATCCCCCAGCGATCTGCCACCCCAGCGCCAGCCAGAAGATGGCCGCGTGCCTGCTCAGCGCGGCTTGCGTGGTTGCATGCCCAAGGCTTGCTTTTGCTTGTCGAGGCGGTCTTTTTTGCGTTGGTCCATTTTTTCCATGGCCTTGCGTTTGGTGTAGCCCGTGGAATCAGCCCAGGCCCACCACAGTATGGTGAGGGCAAAAGGCGTCAGCACCCACCACCACGACCACTGCGCCACGGGCGCTATGTCCAGATACTTCAGCAACGACAGTGCAATTCCCAAAACCAGCATATACATGGCGCCCCCCAACGAACAAAACAAATCACCAGCAGCAGTCAACCCGGATCACTACAATGGCATCAAAAGCAATGTACCCCAACCAAGAGGAAAGACCATGATGAAACGCTCCCTGACTATCCTTGCCCTGACGCTGTCGGCTGCTGTCCCTGCCATGGCAGATCAGGCATTGGCCACTGCCAAAAACTGCATGGCCTGCCACGCAATCGACAAAAAACTGGTCGGCCCCTCTTACAAAGACGTAGCAGCCAAGTACGCTGGCCAAAAAGACGCGGTGGACAAGCTGGCTGCCAAAATCATCAAGGGCGGCGCTGGCGTGTGGGGCCCGGTTCCCATGCCGGCCAACGCCCAGGTCAACGACGCAGAAGCCAAGAAACTGGCTACCTGGGTTCTGACGCAAAAGTAAATCGGCAGTGGCGCCCAAGCGCCCTGTACGTTCGGCCACCGCACATTCCTCCTGTGCCGTGGCCGAAGTTGTTTCTGGCAGGCTCTGGTGTTCAACCCTGCCTGGGAGCGCGGCCGATTTGCTGCTCCAGTTGCCCGATGTAGGCAGCGGCACTGTTGTCTGACTCTTGGGCACGCGCCATCAGATGGGTCTCCAGGGCGTCCAGGCGTGCCATAAAGGCCTCTTGGGATTGAACCTGCTGGCTTTGCACAAAAGCGCGCAGTTCCGTAAAGCGCGAAGCCTCGGCCTTGTCGGCCAGTTCGCGCTGCGCCTGCATTTCTTTGGCGTGGCGCCGCGTCTCCAGCAGCACCGAGCCCTGCAATGACAGCACATACGCCACGAAGAAAATCCCTAACAACACCGTCAGGCCCAGCATCAACACGCCCAGGGGTGCCTCGAAAGACAGCAAGCCCAGCGAGACTTCAGACGGCGTTGCCAGCGCATTCCAGTTGAATACGGCCAGCACGGTGATGAGTGCTACGGTCAACAACAAAACAAGGGTTCTCGGATTCATCAGGCACAGTTCCTTTCAGCGTTGAATTGCAGCCTCATTTCGACAAGGGTGAACCCTGAGGCACCGGGTGCGGGTCTGGCTGCTCTGCTTCCATGCGCGCCCCAGGCACCGACTTGCGCGCCAGCAGCGCATACATGGTGGGCACCACAAAGATGGTCAGCAAGGTGCCCAGGCTCATGCCACCCACAATCACCCAGCCAATTTGCATGCGGGTTTCAGCACCCGCGCCCTGGGCCAGCGCCAGCGGCACCGCACCCAGCACCATGGCGCCGGTGGTCATCAAGATGGGCCGCAGCCGCTGGGCCGATGCCTTGACCAGCGCATCCACCATCTCCAGCCCCTGCTCACGCAGCTGGTTGGTGAACTCCACAATCAAAATTCCGTGCTTGGTGATCAGGCCCACCAGCGTGATCAGACCAATTTGTGAATACACATTGAGCGAACCGCCACTCCACTTCAATGCCAATAGCGCACCAATCATGGACAGCGGCACGGACAGCATGATCACCAGCGGATCAATGAAGCTCTCGAACTGCGCCGCCAGCACCAGAAAAATAAACACCAGCGCCAGCACAAACACAATACCCAGCGCGCCTTGCGAGTTTTTGAACTCGCGCGAGGTGCCGTTCAGATCGGTGGTGTAACCCGGTTTGAGCACTTTGGCAGCCGTGGCATCCATAAAGACCAATGCCTCGCCCAGCGAATAATCCGGCGACAAATTGGCCGTGATGGTGGCCGAGCGGCGCTGACCGAAGTGATTCAACTCGCGCGGACTCACGCTCTCGCGCACGGTGACCAGGCTGGACAGCGGAATCATGGCGTCATTGCGCCCCCGGACGTAAATGCCATCAATGTCCTCGGGCGTAGTGCGTCCGGTGGCCTCGGTCTGCACGATCACGTCGTACTGCTCGGCGTCGCGCTTGTAGCGGGTCACGGTGCGTCCGCCCAGCATGGTTTCAATCGCTTTGGCGACGACATCCACATTGACCCCCAGATCGGCAGCGCGCTCGCGGTTCACATCGATACGCAGCTCGGGCTTGTTCAGGCGCAAATCCACATCGGGTGACGTGATGCCAGGGTTTTTGGCCATTTCAGCCAGCATCTGCTCGGCCACGGCACTGAGATTTTCGTAGCTGTCGGAGGTCTGAATGACGTAGTTCAGTGGCCGCGAACGAAAGCCCTGGCCTAACGAGGGTGGCGTGATCGGAAACGCATTCACCCCCGGCAGACTGGCCAGCCGAGGTTGCAGCTCACGGGCAATGTCGAGCGTGCTGCGGCTGCGGTTTTCCCAGTCTACGGTGCGATACACCACGCTGCCTTGCGACACCATGGGGTTGCCGATATTGGCAAAAATGCGGTCGAACTCGGGGTAGTCACGGCCTATCTTTTCCAGCTCCAGGGCATAGCGGTTGGTGAAGTCCAGGGTGGCGCCATCGGGGGCCGTGATATTGGCCAAAATAGTGCCCCGGTCTTCCAGGGGCGATAGTTCCTGCTTCATGGTCGGGTACACCATCACCAGCCCCACGCCACTGAGCACCATGGTGCCCACCACCAGCCAGCGCGCCTGCAACAGCGCACCGCGCACACCGCCACCGGCGGCACGGGCCGTCACCAGCCAGCGCAGCAGCCGGCCATACGCATCCGACAAAGCCGTCAGCCAGCGCTCCATGGAGCGATCGAACCAGTGCGGGTTGGGATTGTGCTTAAGCAGCAGCGAACACATCATGGGTGATAACGTCAGCGCCACAAATCCCGACACCAGCACGGCTCCCGCCAGCGCCAGCGCAAACTCGACAAACAGGCGCCCGGTGCGCCCCGGCGTGAAAGCCAGCGGCGCATACACCGCCACCAACGTGAGGGTCATGGCCACGATGGCAAAACCAATCTCACGCGCACCCTTGATGGCTGCTGAAAACGGGTCTAGCCCCTCTTCAATGTGGCGGTAAATGTTCTCCAGCATGACGATGGCATCGTCCACTACCAAACCAATGGCCAGTACCAGCGCCAGCAAAGTCAGGGTGTTGATGGAAAAACCGGCAAGCTGCATCAACGCAAACGTACCCACCAGACTGACGGGGATGGTGATGATGGGAATGATGGACGCGCGCAACGTGCGCAAGAACACAAAAATCACCAGCGCCACCAGCACCACGGCCTCGGCAATGGTGGTGTAAACGCTTTTCACCGAGCGGTCGATGAAGATGGAGTTGTCGTTGGCCACCTCCACCACCACGTCGGCGGGCAAATCGGCCTGAAGCGTGGGCAGCATGGCACGCACACCGGCAGACAGCTCCAATGGGTTGGCCGTAGCCTGGCGGATCACACCCACTGAAATGGCCTCGCGGCCATTCAGGCGCACCTTGCTGCGGTCGCTGGCGGGGCCTTCTTCCACCCGTGCCACGTCGCGCAGGCGCACCGGAAAGCCATTGACCGTGCGCACCACGATGTCAGCAAACTGGAGCGGCGTGAGCAGGCTGGTCTGCGATGTCACGCTGAACTCACGCTGCTGCGACTCAATGCGCCCGGCGGGCAGTTCCAGGTTGTTGCGGCGAATGGCGTCTTCCACGTCCTGCGTAGTGAGCCGGTAGCCGGCCATGCGCTGGGGATCGAGCCAGACGCGCATGGCGTAGCGGCGTTCGCCGTAAATAGGCACATCGGCCACGCCAGTGACGGTTTGCAGGCGGGGCTTGACGATGCGGTTGAGCAAATCGTTGATCTCCAGCGGCGTTTTGCTGTCGCTGCTGAAGGCCAGCCACATCACCGGGAAGGCGTCGGCTTCGACCTTGGCGATCACAGGCTCATCGACGGCATCGGGCAAGCGGTTGCGCACGCGCGCGGTACGGTCGCGAACCTCGGCGGCGGCGTTGTCGGCGTCTTTCTCCAGGCGAAAGCGCACCGATATCTGGCTGCGCTCAGCCCGGCTGATGGAGGTGATGACGTCCACACCATCAATGCCGGCAATCGAGTCCTCCAGCGGCTTGGTCACCTGGGACTCAATCACCTCGGCAGAGGCACCCGCGTAAGCCACGCTCACGGTAACCACGGGTTCGTCGATCTTGGGGTACTCGCGCACTGACAGGCGCGTGAAACTGACGGCACCAATCAGCAGCACCAGCAGCGATAGCACGGTGGCAAACACCGGGCGACGGATGGATATTTCAGCAATTTGCATGGCAAAGACAGTGCGTTGCGCCTGCGCACTCAGGCCGGCTGGCGCGCAGGGGCAGAAGTCGGCACAGAGGCGGGCTCCGGCGCTGCTGGCACCACCACCCGCACCGGCGCACCATCCTGTTGCACCCGCTGGTGCCCGGCAGTGACGACCGTATCACCCAGCTCCAGGCCTTGCAACACCTCCACCTGACCAGCGCGGCGCAGGCCCAGTTGGACTGGTACACGCTGCGCGATGCGGCTATCCGGCGCTGCGCCCGGCACCACCTTGAGTACATAAGGCTTGCTGCCCTGGGGAACGATGGCCTCCTCAGGTACCACACGGGCATCGGCACGGGCACCAAACACCGCCGTGACGCGTGCAAACATGCCCGGACGCAACTGTAAATCGCGGTTATCAATGCTGCCACGCACCGCCACAGAGCGCCCGTTGGCATCAATCTGCGGATCGATGGCGCGCACCACGGCACTGAACGTCGCACCCGGCAACGCATCCAGCTCCACCCGGGCGCCCTGGCCCACACGCACCTGGGTCTGGTAACGCTCAGGCAGGCGGAAATCCACCCACACGCTGTCAATGTCTTCAATGTTGACGATGTCGGTGCCGTCTTTGAGGTAGTCGCCCACATGGACATTGCCGATGCCCGCGATACCATCAAAGGGCGCCACGATCTTCAGCCGCGCTGCCGTGGCCTGGGCCAGGGCCAGTTTGGCCTGCGCCACTTGCAGATTGGCCGCACTTTCATCCACCGAACGTTGGCTGATAAAGCCCTGCGCCACCAGCTCCTGGTTGCGCTGGTGGTTGGCGCGGGCAATCGAGAGTTCTGCCTGCGCCTGCTGCACCTGTGCGCGCGGCAACTGGTCGTCCAATTGCACCAGCAACTGGCCCTGGCGCACCCGCGC
>NZ_JAQUAL010000115.1:0-10490 GCF_028687295.1 Simplicispira sp. | reverse complement strand
GTGCCCACATGCTCTATCAGCTCCTTGCGCAGCGCACCCAGTGCTTTGGCATGCACCAGCAGCATGCGCTGGTCATCCAGCCAGATCCTGCCGTCGCTGGTGGAAAAGTGCAGGCGCCCCATCAGATCGACCAGATTGGGGAAGCGCACCTTGTCGATCTCGGCATTGCTGGCGTTGAAGACCGTGCGGTTGCCATGCGGCAGTGGCGGGGCTGGCGCAATGCTGGGGGCTACGCGCGATTCAGTCGATCGCGTGTTCTTGGCGGGTGTGGCTTTCGAGTTCAAGGCAGCGCTTCAGTGAAAAGAAGATATTGGGTCTTCATGGTTGTCTCTATTGAGGCTGCATTTTGGTGGCTTGTCTGTCGGGGTGCAAGCCATGCCATTTTTCCTGGGTGCTGGGGCGGATAAGCACCATTATTTTGACAGGCTGCCTGGATTCAGGCTGTGCATGGGCTGTGCTATTGGTGGCTGAATCAAAAGATACATATTACACCGCAGCCCTCTGGATGATGTGATTCATTTGGTTCATTGGGTTCTTTGCTTTTCTAGGTGTAAACCCTGGGTTGATTTTTGTTTTATCTCTATATGCCTGTGGATTACTTTGTTTTTCTAGTGGTAATCCCTAGGTTTTGAGGCCGTTTTGGGCCTTTTTCAGAGGGAGAGTGCCTGTGGCTGCGCAGGCCGTCAAAGCTGGCACGTCGATTGCAATGAATGGTCGCTTAGATCGATATGGCTGGAATGTGGTGGACAGATTGCTAAGCGCTGATGGCTGACTTTGGTTTGATCATGTGAAATTAAAAAAGGCAAGGAGACATGATGAATTCAGTTTTGAAGAAGGTGCGTATTTCGCCAGGTTGTCCGATTCGTTACCGATTGCCCCGCAGTATTGAAGTGGGGTTGCATGAGTTTGCCGCCGGCGTGGCTGTATCCAAAAAGATATCGAATCATTTTTAAAGAAGAGAGCAGGAGATCAGAGTGAAAAATAATCAAGACAACTTGGCCAAGATGAACCAGTTGGAATCCATGCTTGAAGATGATCCCGTCAAGCACGTCTATCGGCTCGACCGTGCCGCCTTCACCGACGAAGAGCTGTTCGAGATGGAGATGAAGTACATCTTCGAAGGCAACTGGGTTTTTCTGGGCCATGAAAGCCAGCTGCCCAACATCAACGACTACCTCACGGTGTACATCGGTCGCCAGCAGGTGATGATCACGCGCAGCAAAGACGGCAAGCTCAACGCCTTTGCCAATACGTGTACCCACCGTGGTGCCACGCTGGCTCGCCACAAAAAGGGCAACAAGTCCAGCTTCACCTGCCCGTTCCACGGCTGGACGTTCAACAACGCGGGCAAGCTGCTCAAGGTCAAAGACCAGAGCGCCGATGCCGGTTACCCACCCAGCTTCAACCACGAAGGCAGCCACGACCTGGTGCGCATCGGTGCCTTTGACAGCTACCGTGGCTTCCTGTTCGGCAGCATCAACGCCGATGTGCTGCCCCTGGCCGAGCACCTGGGCGAAGCCGCCAAGATCATCGACATGATCGTGGACCAGTCGCCCGAAGGCATCGAGGTGCTGCGCGGCACATCCACCTATACCTTTGACGCCAACTGGAAGCTGCAAGCTGAAAACGGCGCTGACGGCTACCACGTCACCGCCGTGCACTGGAACTACGCCGCCACCACGGGCCGCCGTGGTGCCGATGGCAAGGTGGACACCATCAAGGCCATGAGCGCTGGCAAATGGGCGCAGCAAGGCGGTGGCTCTTATTCCTTCAAGCACGGCCACATCCTGTTGTGGACCAACTGGGCCAACCCGGAAGACCGTCCGCTGTGGGCCAAGCGCGCCGAGTGGGTAGAAAAGTTTGGCGAAGACCGCGCCGACTGGATGCTGCGCAAGTCGCGCAACCTGTGCCTGTACCCCAACGTGTACCTGATGGACCAGTTCAGTTCGCAGATCCGCACCATCCGCCCGATCTCGGTCAACCAGAGCGAAGCCACCATTTACTGCATCGCGCCCAAGGGCGAACCGGCTGAGGCCCGCGCCCGTCGCCTGCGCCAGTACGAAGACTTCTTCAACGCCACCGGCATGGCCACGCCCGACGATCTGGAGGAGTTCCGTGCCTGCCAGACCGGCTTTGAGGCCAGCATCGTCAAGTGGAACGACATGAGCCGGGGTGCCACGCACTGGGTTCGGGGGCCAGACGCCACCGCCGACCTGATCGGCCTCAAGCCCGAGCTGAGCTGCGTCAAGACCGAAGACGAGGGCTTGTACATAGGCCAGCACGAGTACTGGCTTGAAACCATGAAAAAAGCGTGCGCCGCAGAACAAAAGCAAGGAGAAAAATAATGTTGTCCTACGAATCCATTCAAACCTTTTTGTACCAGGAAGCGCGTGCCCTTGACGATCGCCGCTGGGATGACTGGCTGGCGTTTTACGCACCGGATGTCAACTTCCACATGCCTGCCTGGGACGACGACGGCGGGCTCACCACAGACCCGCAAAAAGAGGTTTCGCTGATCTATTACCCCAGCCGTGCCGGTCTGGAAGACCGCATCTTCCGCATCGAAACCGAGCGTGCTGCCTCTGCCATTCCAGACACCCGCACCGGCCACGCGCTGAGCAACATCGAAGTGCTCAAGCAGGACGAAAACAGCATTGAAGTGCGCTTCAACTGGACCACCCACGCCTATCGCTACAACATCGTCGATACGTACTTTGGCTACTCCATCTACACCATCAACACCTCGGGTGAGACGCCGCTGATCCAGCGCAAGTACGTGGTGCTGAAGAACGATCGCATTCACCACTGGCTCGACGTCTATCACATCTGATAGCGGGCTGCCACTTCTCAGAGGAAACGATTCCATGTCTTACAACATTGCGCTTCAGTTCGAGGACGGTGTCTCGCGCATCATTGCTTGTGATGCCGATGAACTGGTTTGCGATGCCGCTTACCGGGCCAAGATCAACATCCCGCTCGATTGCCGGGATGGTGCTTGCGGCACCTGCAAGTGCCATTGCGAAAGTGGCAGTTTCACCATGGGCGTCTATATCGAAGACGCCATGACCGACGAAGAGGCCGATCAAGGCTATGTGCTCACCTGCCAGATGAAGCCTACCTCCGATTGCGTCATCAAGGTGCCGGCTTCGTCGGCGGCTTGCAAGACGGAAGTAGGCACGCACGGCAGCCATTTGCAGAGCATCAACCGCGACTCCGCCACCACGGTGTCGTTCACGGTGAAGTCCGAGCGGCCGGTGGCCTTTTTGCCAGGGCAGTACGTCAATCTGCTGGTGCCTGGCAGCAAGGACACGCGCTCGTACTCCTTCAGCTCGGCGCCCAACCAGCTGGAGCAGTCCTTCCTGATCCGCGATGTGCCCGACGGCATGATGAGCACCTTCATGCGCCACAAGGCGCAGGTGGGTGACTTCATGATGTTCACCGGGCCGTATGGCAGCTTTTACCTGCGCCCGGTGCAGCGGCCCGTGCTGATGCTGGCCGGTGGCACGGGTCTGGCGCCGTTTTTGTCCATGCTGTTGTCGCTCAAGGACAACCCGCCAGCGCACCCTATCCGCCTGGCCTACGGCGTCAATACCAACGATGACCTGGTCGAGTTGGAGCAGCTCAATGCGCTCAAGGCGGCCCTGCCTGACTTTGATTACTTCACCACGGTGGTCGATGTCGCCAGTGACCATCCCAAACAGGGCTACGTGACCAGCCACCTGTCGGCCCACGACCTGCATGACGGCAACGTCGATGTCTATGTGTGCGGCCCACCGCCCATGGTCGAAGGCGTGCGCAAGTGGATGGCGGGTGTGGGCGTACAGCCCCAGAACTTCCTGTTCGAGAAATTTTCTTCCACCAACGAGACGGGGGCCGCATGAGCCACGCACACCGATTTACTGGCAAGGTGGTGATTGTCACGGGCGCTGCCCAGGGCATTGGCCAGGGCGTGGCGCAGCGTGTAGCCGCCGAAGGGGGCAGCGTGTTGGCCGTAGACCGCTCTGACCTGGTCAAGGACACCGTGGCCGAGATCACTGCGGCTGGCGGCAAGGCAGCGGCCTTTGAGGCCGATCTGGAAACCTTTGCCGGTGCCCAGGCCATGGTGGCCGAGTGCCTGAAGCTGTACAAGCGCGTCGATGTGCTGATCAACAACGTGGGCGGCACCATCTGGGCCAAGCCTTTCGAGCACTATGAGGAAGCGCAGATCGAGGCCGAGGTTCGGCGCTCCCTGTTCCCGACCCTGTGGTGCTGCCGCGCCGTGCTGCCGGCCATGCTCAAGAAAAAGAAGGGCGTGATCGTCAACGTTTCGTCGATTGCCACGCGCGGAGTCAACCGGGTGCCCTATGCGGCGGCCAAGGGCGGCGTCAATGCCCTGACGGCATCGCTGGCCATGGAGCACACGCAAAACGGCATCCGCATCAACGCCACTGCCCCCGGTGGCACCGAGGCGCCGCCCCGCAAGATTCCGCGCAATGCCGCCAAGCAAACCCGGCAGGAAAAAGTCTGGTACCAGGCCATCGTGGACCAGACCAAGGCCTCCAGCCTGATGCACCGCTACGGCACGCTGGACGAGCAGATTGCGCCGATTTTGTTCTTTGCCTCGGATGAGTCGTCCTACATCACCGGCACGGTGCTGCCGGTGGGCGGCGGCGATCTGGGCTGATGCACTGGGCGCCGACCATGTTTTTCGACACCCATCCCAAAGTCAGCGTGGAGATCGCCCAGTCGGGCGAGATCTATGCCTGCGCCACCAATGAGAACCTGCTCAAGGGCATGCTCAAGCTGGGTCGCAAGGGCATACCGGCGGGCTGCGTCAGCGGTGGCTGTGGCGTGTGCAAGGTGCGCATCGTGTCGGGGCAAGTGCAATCGTGCGGGCCGATCAGCCGGGCGCATGTCTCTATCGAAGAAGAGGCACAAGGCATCACCCTGGCCTGTCGCGTGACCCCGGTCACGGCAGTCCGGCTGGAGGTGGCAGGCAGGCTGCTCAAGCCTTTTTCCAGGAAGCCCGCCCCAGCGGCGGATTCCACACCAATCTGACAATTGACATACCAACAGGAGATAGCAATGGGCGTTATGCGAATTGGCCACGTCAGCATCAAAGTGATGGACATGGCGGCTGCCGTCAAGCACTACGAAAACGTGCTTGGCATGAAAACCACCCTGCAAGACGAGCACGGCAACGTGTACCTCAAGTGCTGGGACGAGTGGGACAAGTACTCCCTGGTTCTGACCCCTTCCGACCGCGCTGGCATCAACCACGTGGCCTACAAGGTGCGCCGCGAAGCCGACCTGGATGCACTGCAACAGCGCATTGAAGCGTATGGCATTGCCACCGAGATGCTGGCCGAAGGCACCATGCCCGCCACGGGCCGTGTGCTCAAGTTCAACCTGCCCAGCACGCACGAAATGCGCCTGTACGCCACCAAGGAGTACGTGGGCACCGACGTGGGCACCACCAACCCTGACCCGTGGCCCGATGACCTCAAAGGCGCTGGCGCCCACTGGCTGGACCACCTGCTGCTGATGTGCGAGCTCAACCCCGCTGAAGGCATCAACCGCGTGGCCGAGAACACCAAGTTCATGTCGGAAGTGCTGGACTTTGGTTTGTCCGAGCAAGTGCTGGTGGGGCCCGAGGGCAACATCCAGGCTGCGACCTGGATGTTCCGCACCACCACGCCGCACGACATCGCTTTTGTGGGCGGCCCGACCAACGGTTTGCACCACATCTCGTTCTTTCTCGACTCGTGGCACGACGTGCTCAAGGCTGCCGACGTCATGGCCAAGAAGAAGGTCAAGATCGACGTGGCCCCCACGCGCCACGGCATCACGCGCGGCGAAACCATCTACTTCTTTGACCCCAGCGGCAACCGCAACGAAACCTTTGCCGGCCTGGGCTACCTGGCCCAGCCCGACCGCCCCGTGACCACCTGGACGGAAGATAAGCTTGGCTCCGGAATTTTCTATCACACCGGCGAACTGGTGTCCTCCTTCACCGAGGTGTACACCTGATCGTCGGCCACCTTCACACCCAACGACACGAACTTATGGACAACTTTCCTAGCTCTTCCGGTACCCGCAGCGTAGGCCAGCGGTTAATTGATGTGCTGGCCGCCAGCGATGCGGTGCGCGCCAGCGTGGCCTATGCGCAAGCGCTGGGCGTGGCCGTCAACGTGGCGGTGGTGGATGTCAGCGGTGTGCAGGTGGCGTTTTTGCGCATGCCGGGTGCGCCGCTGCACTCCATCGACATCGCCATCGACAAGGCCTATACCGCAGCCAGCTTTGGGCTGGCCACATCGCAGTGGCACAAAGTCCTGCAAGAACATTCGCCAGCCGTGCGCGAGGGCCTCGTGCTGCGCCCGCGCTTTGTCGCCTTTGGCGGTGGACTGCCGATTCTGGAGAACGGCTTGCGCATCGGTGGCATCGGGGTTTCCGGTGGCTCCGAGCAGGAAGATGAAGCCATCGCCCAGGCCGGGCTCAAGGCCATTGGCCTGGCTTAACCCCTTCAACTGCATCACTTTGATCACACCATGAAACAGATCCTGAACTTCATCAACGGCGAGTACGTCGGCAATGCCAGTGGCAAGACCTACGAAAAGCGCAACCCGGTCGATAACTCGCTGATCGGCATGGTGCATGAGGCGGGCCAGCCCGAGGTCGATGCCGCCGTGGCCGCTGCCCGTGCTGCGCTGCACGGCCCCTGGGGCAAGCTCTCGGTGGTCGAGCGCTGCGCCATGCTCGATGGTCTGGTGGCCGAGATCAACCACCGTTTTGATGACTTCTTGCAGGCTGAAATTGCCGACACCGGCAAGCCCGCCCACCTGGCCTCGCACATCGATATTCCGCGCGGTGCAGCCAACTTCAAGATTTTTACCGACACCATCAAGAACGTCTCGACCGAGTCTTTCGAGATGCGCACTCCCGATGGCAAAACCGCCCGCAGCTACGGTGTGCGCACGCCGCGCGGCGTGATCGCCATCATCTGCCCCTGGAACCTGCCACTCTTGCTGATGACCTGGAAGGCCGGCCCCGCGCTGGCCTGCGGCAACACCGTGGTGGTCAAGCCCTCGGAGGCCACGCCCAGCACCGCCACGCTCTTGGGCGAGGTGATGAACAAGGTGGGCGTGCCCCCCGGCGTGTACAACGTGGTCAACGGCTTTGGTACCAACTCGGCAGGCTCCTTCCTCACGGCCCACCCCGGTGTGAATGGCATCACCTTCACAGGCGAAACCAAAACCGGCACCGCCATCATGAAGGCCGCTGCCGATGGCATCCGCCCGGTGTCGCTGGAGCTGGGTGGCAAGAACGCTGCCGTGGTGTTTGCCGACTGCGACTTCGACAATGCCGTCAACACCGTGACCCGTTCGGTGTTTGAAAACTGCGGCCAGGTCTGCCTGGGCACCGAGCGCGTGTACGTGGAGCGCCCCATCTTCGACAAGTTTGTGGCTGCCCTCAAAGTCAAGGCCGAAACCATGAAGCCTGGCCGCCCCTTTGACCCCGACACCAAGATCGGCCCGCTGGTCAGCAAGGTTCACCAGAAGAAGGTGCTGTCGTACTACGCCAAAGCCAAGGAAGAGGGCGCCACCGTCGTCTTTGGCGGCGGCGTGCCCGACATGCCCGACGACCTGAAAGACGGCTGCTGGGTGCAGCCCACCATCTGGACGGGCCTGCCCGAAACGGCCAGCGTGGTGCGCGAAGAAATCTTTGGCCCCTGCTGCCACATCCAGCCCTTCGACACCGAAGAAGAAGCCGTGCGCATGGCCAACGACACCCAGTACGGTCTGGCCACCTCCATCTACACGCAAGACATCGGCCGCGCCAGCCGCCTGGCCACGCAGATCGAAGTGGGCCTGTGCTGGATCAACAGCTGGTTCCTGCGCGACCTGCGCACGCCGTTTGGTGGCTCCAAGCAGTCGGGCATTGGCCGCGAGGGCGGTGTGCATTCGCTGGAGTTCTATACCGAGCTGCGCAACGTGATGATCAAGTACTGATCGCCCGGTGTGCCCACAGCGGCAGGGCCGTGCAGTCACGGCTGTGACCTGCTGCTGAAAAGCTCATTTTTTGATAGCTTTTAGCGCTTATTCCACAAGGGCTAGAGGCTGAAAACACCATTATTTCTTTACCCACCTACCGGATGGAACCGCAATGGATGCAAAACTGATTGAAACCCTGGGCGACGAGCTGTACCAGGCCATGACGACCCAGACCGTGGTCGATCCGCTCACCAGCCGCTACCCCGACATCACCATCGAAAACGCCTACCACGTGCAGCAGCGCATGGTGGCGCGCCGCGTGCAGGCGGGTGAGCGCGTGGTGGGCAAGAAAATCGGCGTCACTTCGGCGGCAGTCATGAACATGCTGGGCGTGTACCAACCCGATTTTGGTTATCTGCTGGACGGCATGATCTACAACGAGGGCGACGCCATCGACACCTCCACGCTGATCCAGCCCAAGGCCGAGGGCGAAATCGCCTTCATCCTGAAAAAAGACCTGATGGGCCCCGGCATCAGCAACGCCGACGTGCTGGCCGCCACCGAGTGCGTGATGCCGTGCTTCGAGATCGTCGATTCGCGCATCCGCGACTGGAAGATCAAGATCCAGGACACCGTGGCCGACAACGCCTCCTGCGGCGTGTTTGTGCTGGGCGACCGCGCAGTGGACCCCCGCCGCATCGACCTGTCCACCTGCGGCATGGTGCTGGAGAAAAACGGCGAAATCATCGGCACCGGCGCTGGCGCTGCCGCGCTGGGCTCGCCCGTGAACGCGGTGACCTGGCTGGTCAATACGCTGGGCCGCCTGGGCATTGGCATGAAGGCGGGCGAAGTGATCCTGTCGGGCGCCCTGGCGGCCATGTCGCCAGCCAAGGCGGGCGACAACTTCCGCGTCTCCATCGGCGGGCTGGGCAACTGCTCGGTGCGTTTCTCCTGAGCGTGTAGGTAGCCAGACCATGGCCACAGCCGTTCACCCCTCTGCCAGCGCCGTCACCGTGCTGGTGTCGCGCCGCGTCAAGCCCGGGCACGAGGCCGAGTTTATGCAAGCCGCCGATGCCATGACCGCAGCGGCCAGCCGGTTTGCGGGCTATCTGGGTGGACACCTGGTGCGCCCCGAGGCCGATGCCGACGAGCAAGAGCACAACCTGTTCCACACGGTGTTTGCCTTTGACAACCCCGCGCACCTGCAAGCCTGGCAAACCTCGCCCGAGCGCATGCGGTGCCTGGAGGCGATGGCCGCACACACCTTCAGCAGCAGCAAACTGCGCGAGGTCAGCGGTCTGGGGCATTGGTTTGCGACTGCGGGGGCTCCGGCACACCAGCCGCCGCCGCGCTGGAAGGTGGCGGTGGTGACCTGGTTGGGCATTTGTCCCACGGTATTCATGTTGTTTCTGGTGGTGGCCCCGTGGCTGGAGCGCTGGCCGCTGCTGCCGCGCGTGATGGTCATCACCGCCTTGGTGGTGCTGATCATGACCTGGGTCGTGGCGCCCCGGCTCACCGCCTGGCTCAAACCTTTTTTGTACCCGCCTGCGCGCGACAACACCTGACAAGGACTTGGTATGGATCTTTTACTCAAAGGCAAACGTGCCCTGGTCACCGGCTCCACCTCCGGCATTGGCTGGGCCAGTGCCCGTGAACTGGCTGCCGAGGGCGCCCATGTGGTGCTCAGTGGCCGCGACCCGGCCCGGCTGGCCAGCGCCGTCGCGCGCATCCAGGCCGAGGTGGCCGGTGCCGTGGTGAGCGGGGTGGCCGCCGATTTGTCCACCGCCGCCGGTTGCCAGCAATTGCTGGACGGCGCCGGCGAGCTGGACATTCTGGTCAACAACCTGGGCATCTTCGAGCCCAAGCCGTTCGAGCAGATTGGCGACGAGGACTGGACGCGCTTTTTCGAGGTCAACGTGATGAGCGGCGTGCGCCTGTCGCGCCACCACCTGCCGCGCATGAAGGCGCGCAACTGGGGCCGCATCGTGTTCATCTCCAGCGAATCGGGCATTTGTCCGCCCGCTGAAATGGTGCATTACGGCATGAGCAAATCGGCCCAGCTGTCGGTATCACGCGGCCTGGCAGAAACCTGCATCGGCACTGGCGTCACCGTCAACAGCGTGCTGCCCGGCCCGACCCGCACCGAAGGCGTGGGTGACTTTTTTGCCACGCTGGCACGCGATGCCGGCCAAACGCTGGAGCAATCCGAACACGACTTTTTCAAGTTTGCCCGGCCCACCTCGCTGCTGCAGCGTTTCATCGAGCCAGCAGAAATCGCCGCCATGGTGACTTACGTCTGTAGCCCGCGCTCCGCTGCCACCAATGGCGCTGCGCTGCACGTCGAAGGCGGCGTGGTGCGCTCTCTTATTTAATGGAAGGAACCCGTTTTCATGCAAAAAATCAAATGCGCCCTGATAGGCCCGGGCAACATCGGCACCGACCTGCTGGCCAAGCTGCAGCGCAGCCCCGTGCTCGAGCCCGTCTGGATGGTCGGCATCGACCCCGAATCCGACGGCCTGA
>NZ_JAQUAL010000114.1:0-10610 GCF_028687295.1 Simplicispira sp. | reverse complement strand
GAACAACGCCGCACCCGCAGCGCGCTGGCTGGTGGCCAGCGGCAGCCTGCCGCCGGGCATGCCGGTGGATTTTTATGCCCGCCTGGCCCGGCAGGCCCACGCCCAGGGCCAGCACCTGGTGCTGGACACGTCAGGGGATGCCTTGGCAGCAGCCTTGCAGGCCGGGGTGTACCTGCTCAAGCCCAGCCTGCGCGAGCTGCGCGAACTCACCGGCTTGCCGCTGCAAACGCCTGCCCAATGGTGCGCGGGCGCCCAGGCGCTGGTGCACAGCGGCCAGGCGCAGCTGGTGGCGCTGTCGGTGGGGGCGCAGGGTGCGGTGCTGGCCAGCGCGGCGGGCGTCTGGCAGGTCGATGCGCTGGCCGTGCCCGCCCGCACCGGCACCACTGGTGCGGGCGATTGTTTTCTGGCGGCGCTGGTGTTTGCACTGGAACGCGGCACGCCGCCACCCGAAGCCCTGCGCTGGGGCATTGCCGCCGGGGCCGCCGCCCTGCTCTCGCCCGGCACAGCGCTGGCGCAGGCAGCCGACATCGCCCGGCTGCTGCCCCAGGTGGCCCCGGCCCAGGCACAGCCCACCGATCTGGCAGCGCCCTGATGATTTCCGGCAATCACTATCAAAACCATAGCTGCAAGCGCTTACTGTGCGGGCGCTACAGGCCGATTTGGCTTCATATTCAAACAGCACAGACCACCGGCTGGCCTACAGCCCCCCTGCGCACCCCAGGCCCACACACCACCGCAACACCCTCATGAAACCCTCCGCAACGCTCTGGGCGCTTGGTTTGGTCGTGGCCAGCCTGGGGGCCACTGCTGGCGCCCAGGCCCCGGCCCCCGGCCGCCTGGCCCAGATTCAAGCCACGGGGCAGGTGCGGGTGTGCATCTGGCCGGATTACTACAGCATCTCGCTGCGCGACCCGCGCACGCAGCAGCTCACGGGCATTGACATCGACCTGGCGCACGAGCTGGCGCGCGACCTGGGCACCAGCGTGCAATTTGTGGACAGCTCCTTTGCCCGCCTGGTGCCCGATGTGCTGGAAGCACGCTGCGACGTGGCCATGTTTGCCATTGGCATCATCCCGCAGCGCCAGCAGGTGCTGCGCTTTACGCGGCCCTATCTGGCCAGCGACGTGATGGCCATCACCACGCGCAGCAACCGCAGAATCCGCACCTGGGCCGACATCGACCAACCGGGCACCATCGTGGCCGTGGCCAAGGGCACGCTGCACGAGCCCTTGATGCGTGAGCGCCTGAAAAACGCCGAGCTCATCGCCCCGGCCACCCCGCACGCACGCGAGCAGGAAGTGCTCTCGGGGCGCGCCGATGTGTTCATCACCGACTTCCCGTACTCGCGCCGCATGTTGGAAACCACTGATTGGGCGCGGCTGGTGGCCCCCTCCGGCACGTACCACATCACCTCCTATGCCTGGGCCATCAAGCCCGGCGACGACGCCTGGCACGAACGCCTGGAACAGTTCATGCAAGCCATCAAACGCGATGGCCGCCTGCTGGCTGCTGCGCGCAAACACAAGCTTGACCCCATCGTCGTACTCGACTGAACAGCGCCCGTATGTCCGCACCCCTGTGGCCCTTGCCAGAGCGCGCTGCGGCGCGCGTGTCCGCACCGCAGCGCCTGGCGCGCAGCCCGCTTTTGCTGCTGGTCGGTTTGCAGCTGCTGCTGGCGCTGGCCGTGGCCGCAGGGGTGTGGGCCACCAGCGCGCACTTGCGGCGCCTGGCGCTGGACAACATGCTCCACCACTCCCAGGAGCAGACGCGCAGCCTGGAAGACCACCTGACGCAAAGCTTCAACCTGCTGCACATGCACCTGCGCGCCCTGGCGGCCGAGCACCCCGACCTCTCAGGCGAGCCGCAGCAGCTGAAAGACGCCCTGGTGGCACTGCAACACAAGCTGCCGTATCTGCGCTCCCTCTCGGCCCTGGACGCGCAGGGCACAGTGGTCATCAGCACCCACGCGGCCAACCTGGGGCGTCAACTGCACCTGGACCCACTGCTGCCCCAGGTCGTGCCGGGCACGGCGGGTGTTTTGCGCTTTGGCCATCCCTGGCGCGGGCGTGACTTTGCCGACGGCAGCCCCTGGCCGCACGAACGCCAGCCAGGGCCGGTGGTGGATGCGGGCTTTTTCCCCGTCACCCTGGTGCTGCCCGAGGCGCCACAGTGGCTGCTGGTGGCCGCCATCAACAGCGACTACTTCATCAACCCGGCACTGCACCGCCAGATGTCTGCGCCACTGCACCACAGCATCTATGCCGACGACGGCACGCTGCTGTTTTCCTGTGCTGAAGATGAGCAACCCGGCACCGTGCTGGCCCCGCAGGGCCGGTTGGAACACATTCTGGAGCGCCAGATCGGCACCGCACAGTGGGCGCAGGCCGATGGCCAGGGGCAGCAGTTGGCGGCCTTTCGCACCTCGCGCAGCCACCCCTGGTTTGTGCTGTCGCAGACCCCGCGCCAAGAGGTGCTGCGCCCCTGGGAGCGGCAAACACGCAGCCTGACACTGATTGCGGCCTTGACCCTGGCTGCGCTGCTGCTGGTCACGGGCGCCCTGACCTGGCGCGTGCAGCGCACCCTGACGCGCGAAGAGCGCCACCTGGAAGAAAGCCGCCTGGCCGCCAGCGTGTTCTCGCACACCAGCGACCTGATCGCCATCACCGACCGCCAGGGGCGGGTACTGACCGTCAATCCGGCGTTTGAGCAGGGGCTGGGCTTCAGCGCCCAGGAAGTGCAAGGGCGCAAACTGGGCGAATGGGTCGATGGCCTGCCCGCCCCCACCAACTTTGCCGAGCTGTGGGCTGGCATGGGCAGCCACGGCACCTGGCAGGGCGAAGTGCAGGAACGGCGCAAAGATGGCACGCCCCTGACCGGCTGGCTGGCCATCAGCGCCGTGCGCGACCACCAGGGCCAGGTGGTGAACTACGTCGGCGTACTGCGCGATTTGTCGCGCTTGCAGGCCGATGCGGCCACCATCCGCAAACTGTCGCTGGCGGTGGAGCAAAGCCCGACCAGCATCGTCATCACCTCCACCGAACCAGCCATCGAATACGCCAACCCGCAGTTCTTTCGCT
This sequence comes from Simplicispira sp., assembly GCF_028687295.1. Classification (NCBI taxonomy): domain Bacteria; kingdom Pseudomonadati; phylum Pseudomonadota; class Betaproteobacteria; order Burkholderiales; family Comamonadaceae; genus Simplicispira; species Simplicispira sp. Next base: position 7,533 of record NZ_JAQUAL010000114.1, on the reverse strand, counting down.
CCACGGGCTACACCCCGCAAGAGGTACTGGGGCGCAACCCGCGCGTGCTGCAATCGGGCCAGACGGCCCAAAGCATCTACACGGCCATGTGGGCGGCGCTGTGCGCTGGCCAGGTGTGGCAGGGCGAATTCGTCAACCGGCGCAAGGACGGCAGCCTCTACATCGAAAGCGCCACCGTAGCGCCACTGATCGACGCAGCAGGCCGCACCACCCACTACATGGGCATCAAGCAGGACATCACCGCCCAGAAAGCGGCAGAAAACGCCCTGCGCCTGACGGCCAGCGTGGTGGCCCAGACCCACGACGGCGTGATGGTGTGCGATGCCCAGCGGCGCATCATCGACGTGAACCCCGCCTTTACGCGCATCACCGGCTATACCGGGGCGCAAGTGCTGGGGCGCAAGCCCAGCCTGCTGTCTGCGGGCAGCAAGAACCGGGAGCAATACCAGGACATGGAGGCGGCCCTGCGCGCGCACGGACACTGGCAGGGAGAGTTCTGGAACCGGCGCAGCGACGGCAGCCTGTACGCCATCGCCAGCACGCTGAACACCGTGTGCGACGACGCGGGCGAGGTCACGCACTACATCAACGTGTTCAGCGACGTGACCGAGCGCAAGCACCAGAACGAGCACCTGGAGCTGCTGGCCCATTTCGATCCGCTGACGCGCCTGCCCAACCGCACCTTGCTGGCCGATCGCCTGGCGCAGGCCATGGCGCGCGTGCAGCCCGAGCAGCACCGGCTGGCCGTGTGCTTCATGGATTTGGATGGCTTCAAGGCCGTGAACGACACCCATGGCCACGAGGCCGGTGATGAGCTGCTGGTCATCGTGGCCCGCCGCCTGGAAGCCCATGTGCGCACCGACGACACCGTGGCCCGGCAGGGCGGCGATGAGTTCGTCATCCTGCTCAACGGCCTGCCCAACCTGGCCGAGTGCGAACGCACCGCCGGGCGGCTGCTGCAAGCCGTGCGTGAACCCATCGTGGTGCATGGCCACACCGTGCAGGTGGGTGCCAGCATCGGCATTGCCCTGCACCCGCAAGACGGCAACGATGCCGAAACCCTGCTGCGCTACGCCGACCAGGCCATGTACCAAGCCAAGCAGGGTGGACGCAACCGCTGGGTGTTCTACGCCCCCGGCATGGTGGAGGCGCCCAGCACCCCACGGCAAGCCACCGACCTGGCCCCACTGGCCCCTGAGAACCCCCACCAGACGCTACTAGTTTGATAGCTTATAGCGCTTACTGCACGGCGCTTTGGGACCGATTTTCTTTGATATTTTGACCGGACTTTACTCGGCCAGCAGCCAGCGGTTGCGCCCGGCGCCCTTGGCGCGGTAGAGCGCGGCATCGGCGCTGGCCACCAGGGCGCTGGCGGCATCGGCCTCGGGCGGCACCTGGCTGGCCGCGCCCACGCTGACGGTGACATGGGGCGCCACATCCGACGCCCGGTGCTCCAGCGCCAGCGCAGCCACACCGGCCACCACGCGCTGGGCGACAGCGGCGGCGCCCTGGGCATCCGTGTCGGGCAGGATGACGGCCAGCTCCTCGCCGCCATAGCGCGCCACCAGATCGGTGGTGCGCTGGGTGGCCTGCTGCACCGCGCGGGCCACGGCCTGCAAGCAGACATCACCGGCCTGGTGGCCATAGCTGTCGTTGTAGCGCTTGAAGAAGTCCACGTCGATCATCAACAGGCCCAGCGGCGTTTGTCGGCGCACGGCGGCCGCGCAGGCCTGCGCCAGGCGGTCATTGAAATACGCGCGGTTGGCAATTTGCAGCAGCCCGTCGGTGCGCGAGAACGCCTCCAGGCGCGTGTTGGCCTGCTGCAAATCGTCGTTGGCGCGGGCCAGCTCGCGGGTGCGCTGGGCCACGCGCTCTTCCAGGCGCAGGTTGGCCTGGGCCAGCTCGGTGTTCTGCGCCGACAGCACGTGGTAGAGCTTGCCAATCATTTTCAGCAGCGCCTGGGTACCGTTGTCGTGGCCCAAAGTCTCCTGGTCAAAGGCCTGCGCGGCGGGTACGCCCTGGCGGATCAGCGCAATCTGGCGCGCCAGCGACTGGTCTATGCCCAGAATGTGCAGCCCCAGCCACGAGGTCAGAAAACCCACAAAGGTTTCTGCCGGATCGGCCATGTGGGCGCGCTGGCTCCACATGCTGTTGACCTGCGCCACAAACTGGTGGTGCAGGCTGCGGTGCGCGGCCACATGGCGCTCATCCACGCCCTGGGCCTGCATCAGCGCTTCTTCATCGCGGAAATGGTATTGCGTGTAGGCCACCAGGCGGTCAAAGGTGTCGTTCAACACCACTTCGCGGCTGGCGTCGGACAAAAACAGCGAGCGGCTGAGTTCATTGAACAAGTCCACCAGCGCGTGGTGCTGCTCATCCACCTCGGGCAGGCCGGTGACAAAGTTCTGGTCCCAGACAAACGTATCCATAGCGATTCCATCCCGTCTTTGTGCAATGGCCAGCGCGCCAGGCGCCAGTCCCTCCAGGGCCTGGTTGCGCCAGGCCAGCGCATTCACCCGGCAGGAGCCTCGCCCGTCTGTACAGGGCGCCCCTGCCCGCGCATCACCCCAGCGCTTCGTGCAGCGCCAGCAGCGCCAGCGTCAGTTTGTGGCGCGGCTCCAGGTGAACCATGGGCAGGCTCTGCTGGTGCGACTCGCGCACCTTGACCGACGACGGCAGGTACGGTTGCAGCACCGGCAAGCCTTCGTCGATCAGCTCCTGCACCAGCCGCCGGGGCAAACTGGCGCGGGCCTGGAACTGGTTGACCACAATGCCCTTGACCTGCAAGTCGGGGTTGTGGTCGGCGCGGATTTCCTGCACGTTGGCCAGCAACGTATAGAGCGCCTGGCGCGAGAAATCATCGCAGTCGAACGGAATGAGGCAGCCCGAGGCCCCCATCAGCGCCGAGCGGGTGTAGAAGTTCAGCGCCGGCGGCGTGTCGATGTAGATGCGGTCAAAGTCGGCGGCCAGCTGCTGCAAGCCCTCGCGCAGCTTGTAGATTTTGTGGCGCGATTCCAGCTTGGGCTGCAATTCATCGAGCAGCGGGCTGGACGCCATCAGGTGCAGGTTCTCGAACGGGGTGGGCACGACAAAATCGGCGGTCGGCACGGGCCGGAAGCTGAAGCTCAGCGTCTGCTCAAAAAACTGCGCCACGCTGGGCTGGTCGGGCGCAGGGGCGCCGCCCAGCAGGTAGGCACTGGAGTTGCCTTGCGGGTCGAGGTCGATCACCAGGGTGCGCAGGCCCTGGCTGGCGCTGATGGCGGCCAGGTTGCAGGTGATGGTGGATTTGCCCACCCCCCCTTTCTGGTTGAAAACGACGAGCGGCATGGAGGTTCCTTGTGGCGAGGCAGCGTGCAGAGGAGCAAAACAGAAAAAAACCGGGCCACACCCCCCGGTGCGGCCTGCGGCAGGCAGGCGATTATGGGACACCCGCCGTGGGACAATCGCGCCCCGTACCCCTGCGCCCGCCACCACGCCACACGCACTGCGTGCCTGGCGCGCGTTTTTTTCTGCCTTGGCCCGGGCCTGTCCAGCCCTCCAGCACCATGACCGCTACGCCTGCCCCCTTCACCCTCAGCGATTTCGATTTTTCTCTGCCCCCCGAGCTGATTGCCCAGCACCCCGCGCCCGAGCGCAGCGCCTCGCGCCTGCTCGATGGCCGCGCGGCCCAGCCCGCCGACCGCATCTTCAAAGAGCTTCCCGGCCTGCTGCGCGCAGGCGATTTGCTGGTGTTCAATGACACCCGCGTGCTCAAGGCGCGGCTGTTTGGCGAGAAAGACAGCGGCGGCAAGCTCGAACTGCTGATCGAGCGTGTGCTCGATGGCGCCGAGGTGGTGGCCCACCTGAAAGTGAGCAAAAAGCCCCTGCCCGGCGCGCGCATCCACCTGGCCGGCGGCCTGCACCAGGGCGGCTTTGAGGCCACGCTGCTGGGCCGCTACCCCGACGAAGACGGCCCGCTGTTTCGCTTTGCGCTGCGCGGCGCGGCGGGCGAATCGCCCTGGGAGCTGATGGAGCGCCACGGCCACCTGCCGCTGCCGCCGTACATCGAGCGCCAGCAAAACCAGGCCCACGACCCCGACGAGGCCGAAGACGCCCAGCGCTACCAGACCGTGTTTGCCCGCGCCCCCGGCGCCGTGGCTGCACCCACGGCCGCGCTGCACTTTGACGAGGGCGTGCTGGCCGACCTGGCTGCGCGCGGCATTGAGACCGCCAGCGTCACGCTGCACGTGGGCGCAGGCACCTTCCAGCCCGTGAAGACAGAAAACCTGGCCGAGCACCAGATGCACAGCGAGTGGTACGACGTGCCCTTGGCCACGCTGGCTGCCCTGGAGCGCTGCCGCCAGCGCGGTGGCCGCGTGGTGGCCGTGGGCACGACCACCGTGCGCACGCTTGAATCATGGGCGCGCAGCGGCCAGACCTCGGGCGACACCAACATCTTCATCACGCCGGGCTTTGATTTTCAGGTGGTGGACGTGCTGCTGACCAACTTCCACCTACCCAAAAGCACGCTGATGATGCTGGTGAGCGCCTTTGCCGGGTATGTGCCGGTGATGGGGCTGTACCGCTACGCCATCGCGCGCGGGTACCGCTTCTTCAGCTACGGCGATGCCATGCTGCTGGAGCGTGCCAAGGGCTGAGGGCGGGAGCCGGGTCTCGCCCCGGCGGGCGAGGTACTTTTCTTTGTCTCGCCAAAGAAACGTACCCAAAAGAAAAGCGACCCCACGACTGCGACCCCAGCGCGCAGCGCTGGGGCACACCTGCGCCGGGGCACTTGCGGGGTGCGCCGTGGAACTCACTGCGCGCCTGCGGCGCTGCGCTCGGACAACCACGGCGAGTCAGTCCACGCTGCGGGTGTGTCCTGCGGCACACCCGCCACCCCGCAAGCACCCCGGCCCAGGCGCAGTCACAGGGGATTGAAACGCCCCAGAACATCCATACGGGCCATCGCTGCGCTCGGCCTGGATGGCACAGGCGCTGCGCGCCGTGTGGCGTGTGGCGTGTGGCGTGTGGCGTGTGGCGTTTGCCGTTTGCCGTTTGCCGTTTGCCGTTTGCCGTTTGCCGCGCGGATGTTGGGCCGAGCGCAGCAATGGCCCGAGTGGATGTTCGGCTGTTCTGACCCCCACCACCCCTTCTGGGCGTGCCGAGAAGCGCAGCGCCGGGCGGATCAGGGCCGCGCGCTGTTTGAGCCGAAGGCGAGTTTGCGCGGCCCCCGCCCGGCGTGAGCATCGCAGGCTGCCCCGCTGCGCAGCAGCGGGGTCACGCACAGCAGGGTCGCCTTTTCTTTGCTTACTTTCTTTTGGCGAAGCAAAAGAAAGTGAGGCGCCCGCCGGGGCGAATCCCGGCTCCCACACTCAACAAGGAGCCAGACGCCGTACACATCAAAGCCCCAGATGCTGGGCCACGAAATCCGCATCCTTGTCACCGCGCCCCGAGAGGTTGACCAGGATGGTCTGCTCGGGCGCCATGGTCTTGGCCACCTTCATGGCGTAGGCCACGGCGTGCGCGCTCTCCAGCGCGGGGATGATGCCCTCGGTGCGCGACAGCACCATGAACGCATCCAGGCACTCGTCGTCGGTGATGGACTCGTACTGCACGCGGCCAATGTCTTTCAGGTGGCAGTGCTGCGGGCCCACACCAGGGTAGTCCAGCCCCGAGGCGATGGAATACACCGGCAGCGGCTCGCCCTGCGCGTCTTGCAGCGTGTAGCAGGCAAAACCGTGGATGGCCCCCTTGGTGCCGCGCGCCATGGTGGCGGCGTGGTCGGGCGTGTCCAGCCCCCGGCCTGCGGGCTCCACGCCCACCAGCTGCACCGCGTCGTCAGGCAAAAATTCGGTGAAGATGCCCATGGCGTTGGAGCCACCGCCCACGCACGCCACCACCATGTCGGGCAGGCGGCCATGCTGGGCCAGGCACTGAGCGCGCGCCTCGCGCCCGACGATGCTCTGGAAGTCGCGCACCATCTTCGGAAACGGGTGCGGCCCCACCACCGAACCGATGGCGTAGAAGAAGTTGACGGGGTCTTTCAGGTACTCCTCGAACGCGCTGTCCACCGCATCTTTCAGCGTGCGCGTGCCGCGCGACACCGGCACCAGCTTGCAGCCCAGAATCTTCATCTTGGTGACGTTGGGGTGCTCTTTGGCGATGTCGATCTCGCCCATGTGGATTTCGCAGTCAATGCCCACCAGCGCGCAGGCCGAGGCCAGCGCCACGCCGTGCTGGCCCGCGCCGGTTTCGGCCAGCACCTTGGTCTTGCCCATGTGCTTGGCCAGCAGCGCCTCGCCCAGGCAGTGGTTGATCTTGTGCGCGCCGGTGTGGTTGAGGTCTTCGCGCTTGAGCACGATGCGCGCGCCGCCCTGGCGCTGCGACAGCCGCTTGGCATGAAAAATCGGGCTGGGGCGGCCCACATAGTGGGCGTACAGCTCGGCCAGCTCGTCCTGGAAGGCCGCCGTCTGGCGCACTTGGTCGTAGGCGGTGTTGATGTCGTCCATCACGGCCTTGAGTTCTGGCGGAATCAGCTGGCCGCCGTACTCGCCAAAGTAGCCCTGGCTGTCGGGCATGTCCAAAAATGTGCGATCCATGGGTGTCTCCTGGGGGGTGGTGAAATGCAAGCGCGCATTGTCACGCAGCGGCTTTCAGCACCCTTGCACCACGCTGCGTGGCCCATGCGCGTGCCGATTGCCCGTGGGGCGTTGGCACGGTGCTAGGCGTGCGCCAGCCGAAACGCCCGCGCCTGGCCAAAATGCCCGCAGCCGATAAACGGCACCGGCGGGCGCAGCGCCGACAGCGGCGAGGGGTGGTTGGCGCACAGCACCAGATGGCCCCGGTCTGCCGGAATCACCGCGCGCTTGGACTGCGCGTGCGCCCCCCACAGCATGAACACCACGGGCCGCGGCCCCTGCGCCACCTGGCGGATGACGGCATCGGTCAGCCGCTCCCAGCCCCGGCCTGCGTGGCTGGCGGGCTGGCCCTCTTCCACCGTCAGGCAGGTGTTGAGCAGCAGCACGCCGTTTTGCGCCCACTTGACCAGGCTGCCGCCGGGCTGCGGAAACGCCGGGGGCGGCGTGCCCAGATCGCGCTGCAATTCCTTGAAGATGTTGCGCAGCGACGGCGGCAGCGCCACGCCCGGCGCCACCGAAAACGCCAGCCCCTCGGCCTGGCCGCGCCCGTGGTAGGGGTCTTGGCCGAGGATGACCACGCGCACGCTTTCCGGCGGCGTCAGTTCCAGCGCGCGCAGGGGCCGGGGCGGAAAGATGGTGGCCCCGGCCTGCAAGCGCGCCTGCAAAAAGGCCAGCAGCTGGCGCCCCTCGGTGCTGGCAAAAAAGCCGTCCACCAGCGGCTGCCAGCCGCTGGCCACGGGCCAATCGGCGGGGTCAGCGCTCTGGAGTTGCGCCGCGTTCGGGGGATTTGTCCATTCAGTCATCAGCGTCATCCAAAACCAATGCAGGGAAGGCCGATTTTTAAGCCCAATCGGCCTCTAACGCCCACCAGACGGGCGCTAGCAGCTATGTTTTTTGATAAGCCACAGCTGTGCCA
>NZ_JAQUAL010000237.1:0-2670 GCF_028687295.1 Simplicispira sp. | reverse complement strand
CTACCAGGTTCTGGTGTACCGGCACGGTATCGCGGTGCAGGAATGGTTGCAGCGCATCACTGGCGCAAATGGGGCAAGTTGTCATGGGGAACTGCATCACAGAGCCTCTTGAATGGTTTGATGCAGGGCCTGTTCCCGGCTGAGCGCCGGACGCCAGCCCAGAGCCTGCAGCCGTTGCGGGTCGCCCACCAGCAAGGCAGGCTCGCAGGGGCGTTCGCTGGCTAGCGCCAACAAGGGCGCAGGTTCGGCATGGAGCAGTTCGGCCAACTGGCGTATCAGCGCTTGTAGCTGCACCGGCTGGCCCGAGCTGATGTTGTAGGCGCCCTGTGCGCCCTGCTGTAGCAAGGTAAGCAAACCTTCGGCCACATCGGATGCGTGCAAAAAATCGCGGTAGGCAGACGCATTAACGCCAAAAGGCGCACGTTGGCCACGCAGGGCCGCGATCAGGGACGGAATGAGCCGCTGGGGGGACTCACCCGCGCCAAAGGGCAGGAAGACCCGGCCCCAGGCACAGGGAATCTGGTGCTGCTGGCACACGGCCATCACCAGGCGCCGGGCGGCATCTTTAGCCACCCCGTACAAGGTGGCCGGGTGCAGGGGGGTACTTTCTTCGCGGCAGTAGCCATGCGACCAGTCGTATTCGGCACAAGTGCCTGCCACCACCACCTGCTGGCCGCCGGCCTGGCAAAAGGCTTCGGTCAACTGGACGGTGGCGTCCACCCAGCGCAGATTCAGGGGAGAAACCCAATACCGGCCATGTTCTGCATACCAGGCCAGATGCAACAAATGCGTGGCCTGCGCCTGCGCAACCAGAGCAACCCAGTCGGTGCTGGCTAATAAATCGGCGGCAATCCAGGCCGTGACCTTGGGATCAGCTGGAGGCTGGCGGCACAGCAGCACCGTGTCGATGCCGCGCTGGCGCAGGCTGTGCAATACATGGCGGCCCAAGAATCCGCTGGCACCGGTCAGTAAAACTTTCATGGGCATTACCCCGCCAGCAAGGTAGCGGCTGGCACAGCCACCGCTAACTCCCCACCCCACTCCCGCACATACGCCAGTTGCGTTGTCACCTCGTCCTTCAGGTTCCAGGGCAGGATGAGCACGACATCGGGGCGGTCGGCGCGCAGGTGGGCTTCATCGACGATGGGGATGCGGCTGCCGGGCAAAAATTTGCCTTGCTTGGCCGGGTTTTTGTCCACCACGTAGGGCAGCAAATCGGGACGCACCCCGGCAAAGTTGAGCAAGGTGTTGCCCTTGGCGGCGGCGCCGTAGGCCGCCACTTTGCGCCCCTGGGCTTGCGCAGCTATCAAAAATGAGAGCAGCTCGCGCTTGATGCGCAACGCCTGGAGCTGAAAATCGCTATAAAAATCGGCGCTGCACACGCCGGCCTGCACCTCCCGGGCCAGCAGGGCGGCCACAGCGGGCTCGGTGGGTCGTGGCGTGCTAGCGTCGCTGCGCTGGGCGAACACGCGCAGGCTGCCGCCGTGCGTGGGCAGCTCTTGAACGTCAAACACCGCCAGGCCGTTGGCGGCAAAGATGCGCTGCACCGCCGTCAAAGACAGGTACGAGAAATGCTCGTGGTACAGGGTGTCGAACTGGCACTGCTGCACCAGCGGCAGCAGGTGCGGAAACTCGAACGTGGCCACGCCGGTGGGCTGTAGCAAGGTGGCGAAGCCGGCGACGAAGTCGTTGATGTCGGGCACATGGGCCAGCACGTTGTTGGCGGCGATCAGGTCAGCGCTGCGGCCTTGGGCCACCAGCTCCTGCGCCAGCGCCACGCCAAAAAAGCGCTCGACCACCGGGATGCCCTTGGCGCGGGCGGCGGCGGCGGTGCTGGCGGTGGGCTCTATGCCCAGGCACGGGATACCGCGCTGGGCCACGTATTGCAGCAGATAGCCGTCGTTGGCGGCGATCTCGACCACCTGGCTGTGCGCGCCCAAGCCAAAGCGCTGCACCATGGCTTCGACATACGCCTGTGCATGCGCCAGCCAGCTGCTGGAAAAGGAGCTGAAGTAAGCGTAATCGGCATCAAACAGGTCGTGCGCCTGGGCGAAGTCTTCGGTTTGCACCAGCCAGCAGTGCTCGCACACCAGCACGCGCAGGGGGTACCAGCGTTCGGGCAGCTGTAGCGCAGCGGCGCTGAGGTAAGCGTTGGACGGTGGCGCCGTGCCCAGGTCGGCCATGACCCGCGTGACCGGGGCGGCACAGTGGCGGCAGTGCATAGGGGCACGCAATGGGGGGGATGCCAAAGGCACCACGGGGCTGGGGTTCACAGACGGATTCCTTCAAATGGCGCATCGATCCACGGGTGGGCCGCGTCGCGCGCCGACAGGCCCTGCACCGGCAGCGGCCAGGCAATGGCCAGGCGCGGGTCGCGCACGTTGAGCGCGCCTTCGCAGGCCGGTGTGTACGGGGCAGAGTGCAGGTACAGCAGTTCGGCGCCTTCTTCCAGCACCTGAAAGCCGTGGGCAAACCCGGGCGGAATCAGCAGCGCCGTGTGGTTGCGCGCCGACAGCTCTTGCGCGTGCCACTGCAAAAAGGTGGGCGAACCGGCACGCAAGTCCACGGCCACATCCCAGACGGCGCCGCGCAGGCAGCTGACCAGTTTGGCCTCGGGCGCGGGCGAGCGCTGGTAGTGCAGGCCACGCACCGTACCGCGCTGGGCGGTGT
>NZ_JAQUAL010000006.1:0-48140 GCF_028687295.1 Simplicispira sp. | reverse complement strand
CCATGAAATCAAGGCACTGCGCAGTCTGGGTGGCGCTGGCACGGGTTTTGAGTAACAGGAAGGCATCGGACAGCCCGATGGGCCGACCCGGTACACACCACCCATCCACAGGAGACACCACACATGACCGTTTACGCAGCCCCCGGCGCCGCAGGCGCCACGATCACCTACAAGGCCCAGTACAACAACTTCATTGGTGGCCAGTTTGTGCCCCCGGTCAAGGGGCAGTACTTTGACGTGGTCAGCCCCGTCAATGGCCAGGTCTATACCCAGGCCGCGCGCTCCACTGCCGAAGACATCGAGCTGGCCCTGGACGCCGCCCACGCCGCCGCCGATGCCTGGGGCAAAACCGATGCCGCCACGCGCAGCAACATCCTGCTGAAAATTGCCGACCGCATCGAGCAGAACCTGGAGCTGCTGGCCTACGCCGAAACCGTGGACAACGGCAAGGCCATCCGCGAGACGCTCAACGCCGACATCCCGCTCACCGTGGACCACTTCCGCTACTTTGCAGGCTGCGTGCGCGCGCAAGAAGGCGCCTTGAGCAACATCGACGACACCACCGTGGCCTACCACATCCAGGAGCCGCTGGGCGTGGTGGGGCAGATCATCCCGTGGAACTTCCCCATTCTGATGGCCGCCTGGAAGCTGGCCCCCGCACTGGGCGCGGGCAACTGCGTGGTGCTCAAGCCCGCAGAGTCCACCCCCATCTCGATCCTCATCCTGGCCGAGCTGATTGCCGACCTGCTGCCCCCGGGCGTGCTCAACATCGTCAACGGCTATGGCCGCGAGGCGGGCATGCCGCTGGCCAGCAGCAAGCGCATTGCAAAAATTGCCTTCACCGGCTCGACCAGCACGGGCCGCGTGATTGCGCAGGCCGCTGCCAACAACCTGATTCCGGCCACGCTGGAGCTGGGCGGCAAAAGCCCCAACATCTTCTTTGCCGACATCATGGACAAGGACGATGCCTTTCTGGACAAAGCCATCGAGGGCCTGGTGCTGTTTGCCTTCAACCAGGGCGAGGTTTGCACCTGCCCCAGCCGCGCGCTGATCCAGGAAAGCATCTACGACCGGTTCATGGAGCGCGTCTTGAAGCGCGTGGCCGCCATCCAGCACAAAAACCCGCTGGATACCGACAGCATGATGGGCGCACAGGCCAGCAAAGAGCAGCTGACCAAAATCCTCTCGTACCTGGACTTGGGCAAGCAAGAAGGCGCCGAAGTGCTGGCCGGTGGTGGCCAGGCCCACCTGGGCGGCGACCTGGAAGGCGGCTACTACGTGCAGCCCACGCTGTTCAAGGGCCACAACAAGATGCGCATCTTCCAGGAAGAAATTTTCGGCCCCGTGCTGGCCGTGACCACCTTCAAGGACGAAGCCGAGGCCCTGGCCATTGCCAATGACACGCTGTACGGCCTGGGCGCGGGCGTGTGGAGCCGCAACGGCAACGTGGCCTACCGCATGGGCCGCGCCATCAAGGCGGGCCGCGTGTGGACCAACTGCTACCACGCCTACCCGGCCCACGCAGCCTTCGGCGGCTACAAAGAATCGGGCATTGGCCGCGAAACGCACAAGATGATGCTCGACCACTACCAGCAGACCAAGAACCTGCTGGTGAGCTACAGCGAGAACAAGCTCGGCTTCTTCTGATCGAGGCCTGATGCATCCGCCAGGGCGTGGCGCTTTGCCTGCGTCAGCGCCCGGCGCCATGGCCCGTGGGGGCGGCCGCCTCATACTGGGGTACCAGAAATCGGCGGCCACCCCCACGGGCCACGGCGCTGATGAAGTCTGTGATGAATTTGAAAACAGACCCTTACAGGAGAACACCATGGTTGACCGCGTGATTGCCACCCCGGCCGCGTTGGCGCTGATTGCCACGCTGCAAGTCCAACACGGGCGCGAACTGATGTTTCACCAAAGTGGCGGCTGCTGCGACAACAGCGCCGCCAACTGCTATTTGCCCACCGACCTGACCATCGGCCCCTACGACGTGAAGCTGGGCGAGGTTGGCGGCGTGCCCTTCTACATCAGCCAGTCGCAGTACGACACCTGGAAGCACACCCAGCTCATCCTCGATGTGATCGAGGGCACGGGCGGCACTTTCTCGCTCGAAGGCGCCGATGGCAGGGCCTTCCACACCCGCTCGCGCGTGTTCACGCCGGCGGAACTGGCCGAGCTGGGCATCACACCCGCTGCTGGCCCTGAAAAAATTTAAGCCAAAACAGGCTTCAGCGCCCGCCTATCAAGCGCTTGCAGCTATCAAAGTAATAGTAATTTGACCGCCTGCGCCACAGCGTAGCGCGGCGGTCTGCGCCCGCCCCGGGCACGCGGGAAAACCCTGGGGACAAAACTGGCACAAGGCAATAGTTATCCACAGAAAAACGACCCGGCACCAGGTTATCCCCGTTGGGGCGACAGCAGGCACAGGGCGCAGGGCACAGGCATGGCCGGAGTGCAACCCTTTGTCAGGCAAGGGGAAACAGGAGTTATCCCCAGAAAACCGAGCCCTCTACTATTACTACTATGTATTTATCCAAAGTATTTCTCTAAGAAAGAGAGGACAGGAAAAGACCGCGCCGCAGGTCTTGTCCTGAAACCGCGCCCATCTGGGCAGTACCGGCTTTTAGCCCATGCCCAGCGTGCGCACTGCCTGGCGTTGGCCTGCATCGCCATGGCCGAGTTTGAATATCGACACCACCTGCACCAGCTCCTGCGCCTGGCTGCGCAGGCTGCTGGCGGCGGCGGCCATTTCTTCGACCAGGGCAGCGTTTTGCTGCGTGACCTGGTCCATCTGCGTGACGGCATCGCCCACCTGGGCCACGCCTTGCGACTGCTCCTGGCTGGCCGCGCTGATCTCGCCCATGATGTCGGTCACGCGGCGGATGGAGGTGACCACCTCGGTCATGGTGGTGCCCGCGCGGTCCACCAGGCTGTTGCCGTGCTCCACGCGCTCCACGCTGGCCTGGATCAGCGTCTTGATCTCTTTGGCCGCTGCGGCCGAGCGCCCGGCCAGGCTGCGCACCTCGCTGGCCACCACGGCAAAGCCCCGGCCCTGTTCGCCCGCGCGGGCCGCTTCCACAGCAGCGTTGAGCGCCAGGATGTTGGTCTGGAAGGCAATGCCGTCGATGACGCCGATGATGTCGGCAATCTTGCGCGAGGCGGCATTGATGTCGTGCATGGTGGTTACCACCTGGGCCACCACCTCGCCGCCCTGCGTGGCCACGGTGCTGGCGCTTTCGGCCAGCTGGTTGGCCTGGCGGGCGCTGTCGGCGTTTTGGCGCACGGTGGAGCTGAGCTGCTCCATGGCGGCGGCGGTTTGTTCCAGGGCGCTGGCCTGGCTTTCGGTGCGCGCGGACAGGTCGCTGTTGCCCTGGGCGATTTCGCCGCTGGCAATGGCCACGCTCTCCGAGCCCCGGCGCACCTGCTCGACCACGGGGCGCAGCTTGGCGCGCATTTGCTGCTGGGCTTCGATGAGCATGCCCACTTCGTTGGTGCCGTGGGACTGGTCAGCGCCGCTCAGGTCGCCGTTGGCCACGGCGCGGGCCAGCGCTTCGGCCTTGGCCAGCGGCTGGGTGATGGAGCGCACAAACACCAGCGCCATCGCCGTCGTCATCGACAGCGTGGCCACCAGGGCCAATGCCACCCACAGCAGCATGTATTGCAGCTGCTTCACGCGCGTTTGCAGGGCGTTTTGCAGGCTGTCCATGGCCGTGGCGTTGACGGAAAACAGCGCGTCGATGGTGCGGGTAAAGTCGTCAAAGTAGTCTTTGGCGGGCATCTTCAGCTCGGCAGCGTTGATCAGGTTCTGGTCGGCCATCTGGCGCGTGGCCTGGATGCGGGCCTGCAGGTCTTGCACCGGGCCTTGCAGGGTCTGGCGGAAGGCGGGGTGGCTGGCCATGGCACGCTCAAAGCTGCGGAACGTTTCGCCATGCAGCTCGCCAGCACGTTGCTGCAACCCTTGCAGGGTGCTTTTGCCCTGCGGGGTCAGTTCGCCCAGCACCAGAAAGCTCGACCCTTGCGCCCGCATGATGCCCAGCTTTTCGCTCAGCATGGGGGCGTGTACCAGCGTGGTCTGGATCAACGCGCTGATGGCCTCGTCGTGCTCTACCTGCAGGCCGTAGTCGTGGCGCAGCGATTCGCCCAGCAGCATGATGTTGGCAATCAGCTGGGTGTGCTGGGCCGTGCTTTGCGGTGCGCCCAGGCTGCGGTTGGCCACCTGGGGCTCCAGCGCCTGCCAGGCCTGCTTGGCCTGGCTCCAGGCGCTGGCATCGGCGCTGCTGACCTGGGCGGCCTTGAAACGGGTGTCCACCTCGTCCAGCGCCTTGCCAATGGCGTCGCGCACGGCCGGGCGGCGCGCGCCCAGCTCGGCGTTGCCGCTGAGCATGCTGGCCGACAAGCCCCGGTGTACTTGCATCAGCTGCACCAGCTTGTTCAGGGCAAACAAGGGGGCGGCGCCGGTCACTTCACGCCGCGCCGAGGCAATGTCGTTCAGCGAAGTGCTGACGTACAAAAAAGTGGGCAGGGCGCTCATCGACAACCCGATCAGGCCCAGGATGATGAATTTTTGAAAAAGACTGAGGCGGTGAAGCAGCGACATGATCAGGGCCCGACAAGGAAAACACAGAACCCGCTCCAGCCAGTGCAGTGCGCTGGGGCGGTGCAATGGCTGGATTGTCGTGTGGCCCGCTTCGGTCGTGCAATGTTTTCTTCCGGGCGGGGCGTGCCCGGCGGGTCTATGCGTTTTCCTGCTGCGTCAGCATGGTGCCGATTTCGCGTGCTGACGAGGAGGTTTTGGCAGCCAGGCTGCGCACTTCGCCCGCCACCACCGCAAAGCCCCGGCCCGCTTCACCGGCCCGCGCGGCCTCGATGGCGGCGTTGAGCGAGAGCAGGTTGGTCTGCATGGAGATGGCGTTGATGGTGGCCACGATGTCGGCGATGCGCTCCATGGTCTGCTTTTGCACCGACTGGTCTTGGCCATACACGACCACTTTTTCCAGCGCACCGTCGATGTCGCGCACGGGGCTGAAGGTGGCCACCAGCCACAGCGGCTCGCAGCCGGGGGCCTCGATGGCAAAGTTGCTGTGCAGCGGTTCGCCGGCCTGCAAACGCGCCAGCCGCTCGGGCGTCAGTTGGCGCGCCATGGCCTGGCCCAGTGGCTGCGCCACCTGGGCCAGTGCGCTGGCGTTCAGGCGGCGCAGCAGGGCCGGGCTGGCATCGGTGGGTTGGCCGCGCAAGTCCACATCGAACATGCAGGTGGACTCGCGGATGGCCGACAGGCGCACCGCGTTCTCCAGAAACGCCAGCTTGGTCTGCGTGATGTTGGCGGTGACGGAGATGTGCCGCTCGACGTGGCCTTGCGCATCGAACAAAGGGTTGATGGCCAGCGAGATCCACAGCGGCGCGCCGTCTTTGTGGTAATTGACCACCTCTTCGTAGAACGGCTTGGCCGCGGCAATGCGCTCGCTCATGCGGCGCACGGTGGCTGGGTCGGTGAGTTTGCCTTGCAGGATGGCGCCGGGTTTGCGCCCCATGACTTCGTGGGGCTCCCAGCCAAACAGGCGGGTGAAGCCGGGGTTGACGTATTCGATCAGCCCTTGCTTGTTGGTGACGATGACCGAGTTTTCCGTGCCAGCGGCCACCATCGACAAAATGCGCATGTGCTCGCGCTGCTGCACCTGCTCGGTCACGTCCTTGACAAAGGCGGTGTAGAGGATTTTGCCTTCCAGGCGCACTTTGGACAGCGACAGCACGCCCCACAGGATGCCGCCATCGGCACGCTCTATGCGCACTTCGCGCGTGGTGCCCACGATCTTGTCCTGGCCGGTGCAGCGGTTGGCGTCGATGAAGCCGTCGTGCTGCGTGCGCAGCCCCTGGGGCACCAGCATTTTCACGTTCTGCCCCAGCACGGCCTGGCGCGGGTAGCCCCACAGGCGCTCGGCAGCGGCGTTGAACAGGGTGACGCAGTTGTGCGCATCAATCGTCACCACGGCATCGACGGCCTGCTCCAGGGTTTGGCGCACCATTTCGCGCGATTCGCGCTCGGCACTGATGTCGCGCACCACGGCGGTGTAGCCCGCTTTGCTGCCCACATCGGTGCGCGACAGCGCCAGCGACACCCACACCTGCGCGCCCGAGCGCGTGGTGAGCGCCACTTCGCGAAAGGTGCCGACGATGCGGTTTTCTCCGGAGCTGCGGTGGCGCTGGATGTAGCCGTCGTGCGCGTCCTGGTGCATCTGGGGCACCAGCATTTTCACGTTCTGCCCCAGCACCTCGCTGCGCTGCCAGCCCCACAGGCGCTCGGCGGCATCGTTGTAGAACACGACGCGGTTGTGCTGGTCAATGCTGACGATGGCATCAATGGATTGCTCCAGAGCCACCAAGGCTTGTTGTTCTTTGCGGGGAAAAAAGGAAAACATAGGGGCCCAGGAAAATGTGCGCTCTCAGCCAAGGCCGCTGCGCTGCACAAAACGTTCGTTCGATTGTGGCTTCCTTGTTTGACAGATCGACCGCCTTCCAGGCGCCGCAGCCCGCGCAGCCAGCGCCATCCTGTGGGGCAAAAAACCGCCACCTTCCATCAGCACGGCGCGCCCTGTTTTTATGCCAAATCAGCCTTTAACCCTTGCGGGGTGGGCGCTACCAGCTATAAAAATAATAGTTCTTCAGGGGGCCAACCGCCCTGCCGGGCAGGGCAGGGCGCGCTGGATGCCACCCGCGCTCAGGCGCCAGGGCGGGCGGCTTGCAGCAGGTCGCGGGTTTTTTGGGCTTCGCGGCGGGCGGCGTCGGCAAAGTCGGCGCCACCGCTGGCGTACAGGATGGCGCGCGAGGAGTTGACGATGATGGGGCCGTTGGCGCGCCAGCCTGCGCGCACGGTGGCGGCGGCGTCGCCGCCCTGCGCGCCCACACCGGGAATGAGCAGCGGCACCGTGGGCGCCAGGGCGCGCACGCGCTCGATCTCGGCGGGGTAAGTAGCGCCCACCACCAGGCCGAGCTGGCCGTTTTTGTTCCACGGCCCTTGCGCCAGGCGGGCCAGGTGCTCGTACAACAGCGGCTGGCCGTCCACGCTGGCCAGGCGCTGGTTTTGCAGGTCGTCGCCACCGGGGTTGGAGGTGCGGCAGAGCAAAAATGCGCCCTTGCCCGGGTATTGCAAATACGGCTCCACCGAGTCAAAGCCCATGAACGGCGAGAGCGTGACGGCGTCGGCGCCGTAGCGCTCGAAGGCTTCTTTGGCGTACTGCTCGGCAGTGGAGCCGATGTCGCCGCGCTTGGCGTCCAGGATGACGGGCACGTGCGGCGCGTTGGCGCGCAGGTGTTGCATCAGGCGCTCGAGCTGGTCTTCGGCGCCGTGGGCGGCAAAGTAGGCGATTTGCGGCTTGAAGGCGCACACCAGGTCGGCGGTGGCATCGACGATGGCGGCACAGAAGTCGTAAATCTTGCGCGGGTTGCCCTGCATAGTGGCAGGAAAGCGGGTGGGCTCGGGGTCCAGGCCCACGCACAGCATGGAGTTGTTTTGCGTGGCCGCGTTGCGCAGCATGTCGAGGAAGGTCATGGCGGTGATTTTAGGTGGGGGCAGACAGGGCGATCAGGCGCCGCCGCGCTCGAAATGGAACACCGCCGTGCCCGCGCGCGCGTTGGGCAGAAAGCGCACGGTGCGGCCCTCTTGCAGGCCAAAGGCGTCGAGGATGCGCAGCTGGTTTTTGTGCGCCAGCACTTCAAAATCCTTGTACGTGCCGACGCGGATGTTGGGCGTGTCGTACCACTGGTAAGGCAGGCGGCGCGTGACCGGCATGCGCCCGCGCAGCACCGACAGCCGGTTGGGCCAGTGGGCAAAGTTGGGAAAGGCAACGATGCCCGCACGGCCCACGCGCGCCGTCTCGCGCAGCATGACCTCGGCGTTGCGCAGGTGGGGCAGGGTGTCGATTTGCAGCACCACATCGAAAGAGTTGTCGGCAAACAGCGCCAGGCCCTCATCCAGATTGAGCTGGATGACGTTGACGCCCCGGCGTACGCAGGCCAGCACGTTGGCGTCGGCAATCTCCACGCCGTAGCCGCTGCAACCTCTGCTGCGCTGCAAATAGTCCAGCAGCGCGCCGTCGCCGCAGCCCAGATCGAGCACACGGCTGCCTTGCGGCACCAGGGCGGCAATGGCCTGCATGGTGGCTTTTTCGGTCATGCCAGCTCCTTTGCAATGCTATCAAAATATGAGCTTACTACGCCCATGTAGCGGGCGTCATCGAGCAAAAAGGCATCATGCCCGTGGGGCGCGTCGATTTCGGCGTAGCTCACGTCGCGGCGGTTGTCGAGCAGCGCCTTGACGATCTCGCGGCTGCGCTTGGGCGAGAAGCGCCAGTCGGTGGTGAAGCTGACCAGCAGGAATTTGGCCGTGGCGCGCGCCAGCGCCTGCGTGAGGTTGCCACCGTGGGCACGGGCGGGGTCAAAGTAGTCCAGCGCGCGGGTGATGAGCAGGTAGGTGTTGGCGTCGAAGTATTCGCTGAACTTGTCGCCCTGGTAGCGCAGGTAGCTCTCGATCTGGAACTCGATGTCTTGCGTGCTGTACAGGTAGGCCCCGGCGCCCTGCGTGGGCACGGGTGCCGGGTTGGCTGCGGCGCCTTCGCTGGTGGTTTTGTCCATCACCCGCTGGCGCAGTTGGCGGCCAAATTTCTCGTTCATCACGTCGTCGCTCAGGTACGTGATGTGGCCAATCATGCGAGCAATACGCAGGCCGCGCTTGGGGATGACGCCATGCTGGTAGAAGTGCCCGCCATGAAAATCCGGATCGGTGACGATGGCGCGCCGCGCCACTTCGTTGAAGGCGATGTTTTCGGCCGTGAGGTTGGGTGCGCTGGCCACCACCACGGCGTGGCGCACGCGCTCGGGGTATTGCAGCGTCCAGGAAAGCGCCTGCATGCCGCCCAAGCTGCCGCCGAGCACGGCGGCCAGCTGCGTGATGCCCAGCCGGTCGAGCAGCCGGGCCTGGGCATTGACCCAGTCTTCCACCGTGACCACCGGAAAATCAGCGCCATAGACCTGTCCGGTGTCGGGGTGCGGGTGCATGGGGCCGGTGGAGCCAAAGCACGAACCCAGGTTGTTCACCCCGATGACAAAGAAGCGGTTGGTATCCACGCTCTTGCCGGGGCCGATCATGTTGTTCCACCAGCCCTCGCTTTTGTCCTGGCCCGCATAAACGCCGGCCACATGGTGCGATGCGTTGAGCGCATGGCACACCAGCACGGCGTTGGAGCGATCGGCGTTGAGCTGGCCGTAGGTCTCGAAGGCGAGTTGGTAGTCGCGGATGGAGGCACCGCTTTGCAGTGGCAGCGCCTCGGGAAAATGCAAAAACTGAGGGGTGGCAATGAACGACATAAAAAAACCCGGCAACGCTAAAAACGTGGCCGGGCGGGGTGTCGGTCTGTCTTTAGCAGGATTTATAAAGCGCCCGCAAGCTGTGGCAAATCGGCGCGTGGGGGCACTATAGCAAAAGCGTACTCAGGCGGGTACCCACAATGCCAGCACGCCCAAAGCCAGAAAAATCAGCGCCGAAACAATATGCACAGCCCGCACCGGCACGCGCCGCATCATGCGCTCGCCCAGCCAGACGACCGGGGCATTGGCCAGCATCATGCCCAGCGTGGTGCCCGCCACCACCCAGGCATAAGCGTTGTACTGCGCTGCCAACATGACGGTGGCGATCTGCGTCTTGTCGCCCATTTCGGCCAGAAAAAACGCCAGCACGGTGGTGCCAAACACGCCCAGGCGCGGCGCGTTGCCGGTTTCGCCGTCGTCGAGCTTGTCGGGAATCAGCATCCAGACGGCCATAGCGATAAACGACACCCCCAGTACCCAGCGCAGCACCTGCGGCCCCAGCACGGTGGTGACCCAGGCTCCGGCAGCGCCTGCCAGGGCATGGTTGAGCACGGTAGCCACAAAAATGCCCAGCACGATGGGCCAGGGCTTGCGAAAACGCGCCGCCAGCACCAGCGCCAGCAACTGTGTTTTGTCGCCCATTTCGGCCAGGGCAACGATGGAGGTAGAGACGAGGAAAGCTTCCATGGGAGTGATCAGGTCTGGCCGGACAGGTGGATAAACGCATCGACCGCACTCCGACTCCGGCTCAGGGACGGTGTGCGGTCAATGGTCTTGCCAATCCGAAGACTGCGGCTGCCATGGAGCGTGGGGCCCCAAGTGTGTTGACAGCAGCGCACAGGCATTGCACCTGGGCCGGCTACTCCCCAAAGACGGCGCGATCATACTGTGCCGCAGTGGAAAAACTACGCCTTATCTCCTGATAAACCCTCGCCCAGTCCGGTGCCGTAAAGGTCGTTGAAAAATAAATGCCAAGACGTTATGCAAATTGACTCATAATGAACCCGCTTTTCTGCTCTCTGGGCTGGAAAGTAGTTAAGTTAGCGGTGATTGGTCAGTTTCGCGTCTTTGAAGTCGTCACAGGTTTGTTGATTGCGTCGGACTCCATCGCGTTTTCATGTTTTTTGAGGAGTCCTTTATGGGCAACAAACTTTACGTGGGCAACCTGCCCTACACGTTCCGTGACAGCGATCTGGAACAAACCTTCAGCCAGTACGGCTCCGTTTCCAGCGCCAAGGTGATGATGGAACGTGACACCGGCCGCTCGAAGGGCTTTGGCTTTGTCGAAATGGGCAGCGATGCCGAAGCACAAGCCGCTATCCAAGGCGTGCATGGTCAAAACTTTGGTGGCCGTGACCTCGTAGTCAACGAAGCCCGCCCCATGGAACCACGCGCTCCCCGTAGCGGTGGCTTCGGCGGCGGCGGTGGTGGCGGCTACGGTGGTGGTGGCGGCGGCGGTTACGGCGGTGGCCGTAGCGGCGGCGGTGGCCGTAGCGGCGGCGGTGGTGGTGGCGGCTACGGCGGTGGTGGTGGCGGTGGTTACGGCGGTGGCCGTAGCAGCTACTAAGCACACAGCATTTGCAGACTCAGTGTCTGCAAGCTGCGCAAAAAAGGAACCTTCGGGTTCCTTTTTTTATGTCCTCACGTAAAAGACGTGCTGTAGATCGTAAAAACCCTTGCCTTTCGGCCAAACCTCCGGAACATAATGCGCTTGCAGGCCATGCCTGCTTTGGGTTTGCGGTGATCCTTCAGGGTAGGCGTGGCGCATCCATACGGTGGGCTGACGGCGTTTTTGGGGCTCTATCGCTTTGTCATATGTGTTTTTGAGGAGTCCCTTAATGGGCAACAAGCTGTATGTCGGCAATTTGCCGTACGGAGTGCGTGATAACGATCTGGAACAGGCTTTCAGTCAATTTGGCAGCGTCACCAGCGCCAAGGTCATGATGGAGCGCGATACTGGGCGCTCGAAGGGTTTTGGTTTTGTCGAAATGGGCAGTGATGCCGAAGCACAAGCGGCTATCCAAGGCATGAATGGCCAGTCTCTCGGTGGACGAGGCATTGTGGTCAATGAAGCCCGCCCCATGGAGCCGCGTCCTCCACGCAGTGGTGGCGGCTTCGGCGGCGGCGGTGGTTATGGCGGTGGCCGTAGTGGTGGTGGTGGCGGTTACGGCGGCGGTGGCAGCTATGGCGGTGGCCGCGAGGGTGGCTACGGTGGTGGCGGTGGTTATGGTGGTGGCCGCGAAGGCGGCGGTTACGGCGGCGGTGCTGCACGTGGCGGCGAAGGTGGCGGTGGCCGTGGCGGCGATGGCGGTTTTCGCAGCCCCTATGGCAATGGCCCACGCGGTGGTAGCCGTGGCGGCCAAGGTGGCAGCAACTACTGATTAGTTTAGATTCAGGGGCCTGGGGCCATTCAGTGCCCTGGCATCAACACGCCGCGCACGTGGCCCTGCAATTGCAGCACTTGGCTACCATGGTCGTATTCCAGGGTATCGGCGGTAAAGTGGTCTTTACCTCGCGCCAGACTCACTGGTTGGTTTGAACGTACCTGCTCTTTTCGGGGCCAGATATGTAGAAAATCGCCACGAAACTCCAGTGGTGGTTGGGCTGCTCCCAAGGGTTCGCGGATCACTACCGCGTGGCCAAAAAGCTGCACTTCCGAGCCGTCGGCATTGCTCAGTGCGCGATCCGCACTGGCGCGCGTGGCTTGGCCGTTGGTTGCCACTGAATGCATGCGCATTTTGTCGATTTCCAGTGTGTCACTGTCTGGATAGTGGCGCGCTGCTTGGCCATATATCTCGCTTTCCAGTTGACCGGACGCGCCGAAGTTCTGCACTGAGAAATGGTTCATGAAGTAATCCGGCCCAGGGCGCTCCAGTGTAGATACGGGCGACGCCTGGGGTACAGGAGCATTGCGCACCAGCCACCAAGTGCCCAGTGCGAGCAAGGCCATGAGCAACACAGGAAGGTAGATGGAGAGGCCATCCCATCCCCGGCGCAGCAAGCTTGTCATGCGTTGTATTGCGCCAATAAGGCGGCATAGCGGCCACTGGCTACCAGCAGCAGATCGCAGAATTCACGCGCTGCACCATCGCCTCCGCAGGCGTTGGTCACATGGTGGGCTGTAGCACGCACTTCAATTTGTGCATTACACGGTGCGCAAGCCAGTGCGCAGCGGCGCATCACGGGCAAGTCGGGCCAGTCATCTCCCATGGCGGCGGCCTGCGCCCAATCCAGATTCAGCGTGTCCAGGATGTGCTGTGCAGCAGGGCGTTTTTCTTCGGTACCAAAAACGGCGTGCGTGATGCCCAGTGCTTGCAAACGCAGACGCAGCGGTGCCGAGTCACGCCCCGTGATCACCGCTGGCGTGATGCCCGCCTTTTGCAGCAATTTGAGCCCGTGACCATCCAGGGTATTGAAGCGTTTAAGGGTTTCGCCGGTTTCGCTGAAATACAGGCCGCCGTCGGTAAGCACGCCATCGACATCAAAAAATGCCACACGCACGTCTTGCGCGCGCAGCAGCAGCTCGGGGGGAAATTGGAGCGTTGGCAACATGGAACAGGCCCTCAGATGACTTTGGCGCGCATCAAATCGCCAATGTGAACCATGCCCACCAAAACGCCTGTCGCATCGACCACCAACACGCTGGTGATGCCGTGGGTTTCCATCAAGGCGGCGGCATCAACTGCCAAGGCATCGGGGGCAATGGTACGGGGGTTGCCATGCATGAGTTCAGCCGCAGTGGCGCCGCGCAAATCGGCACCCGCTTCCAAGCGGCGGCGTAAATCGCCATCCGTGAAAATGCCCTGCACTTTGCCCGCCCCATCGACGATGGCCGATGCACCCAGCCGCTTGGCGCTCATTTCACGCATCAGGGCGCCAAAATCGGCTTGCGGTGCTACGCTGGGCACTTCATTGCCGCTGCGCATGACGTCGCTGACGTGGGTGAGCAGCTTGCGCCCCAATGCACCGCCCGGGTGGGACCGGGCAAAATCCTCTGCCCTAAAGCCACGCGCATCCAACAGCGCTACAGCCAGCGCATCGCCCAACGCCAATTGCGCCGTGGTGCTGGCGGTGGGGGCCAGGTTCAGCGGACACGCTTCGCGCTCCACGCTACAGTCGAGCGCTAAATCTGCGTAGCGGGCCAGCGTGGAGTTGGCCTGGCCAGTGATGGCAATCAGCGGCGCCCCCAAGCGCTTGAGCACGGGCAGGATGGCGGTGAATTCGGTGCTTTCGCCGCTGTTGGAGATAGCCAATACCAAATCGTGTGCTGTCACCATGCCCAGATCACCGTGGCTGGCTTCACCGGGGTGAACGAACAGGGCCGGGGTTCCTGTAGAAGCCAGCGTGGCGGCAATTTTTCGCCCCACATGACCGCTCTTGCCCATTCCCATGACGACTATCCGGCCCGGCGTTTGCAGCATTTGCTGCACGGCCTGCGCAAAGCGCACGTCCAGGCGCTGGCCCAAGCCGCGCAGCGCGGCGGCTTCAATGTCAAAGGTTTCCCGTGCCAGGCGCAAGGCCTGGTCGGCGTCAAAGGGGCGCGTCGCGGCGGCAGAATGCATGCCCGGATTCTATCGACCGGGGCGTGAAGGCTGGGCTAGCATCCAGAGATGTCCTCACTTGCCTTGACTTTGCTTTACTTATTGGCCGCCGTATTGGGGGTGGTGGTGTGCCGCAGCCTGAAGCTGCCGCCCATGCTGGGTTATTTGGCTGCGGGGGTGCTCATTGGCCCGCATGCCTTGGCTTTGGCACAAAACTCCAGCAGTGTGCGCCACTTGGGCGAGTTTGGTGTGGTGTTTCTGATGTTCGCCATCGGTCTGGAATTCAGTCTGCCCAAGCTGCGTGCCATGCGCAGCAGCGTGTTCGGCCTGGGACTTTTGCAGGTTGCTCTGACCATGGGCCTGGCCTGTGGTGGCGTATTGGTGCTGGCATCACTGGTAGGTGGGGTGTGGGATGTGGGCTGGCAAACGGCATTGGCGCTATCGGGCACGCTGGCCATGAGCAGCACGGCCATCGTGGTCAAGCTCATGGCAGAACGGGCCGAACTGGAGACGGAGCACGGGCGCCGCGTGCTGGGGATTTTGCTGTTCCAGGACTTGGCTGTGGTGCCCCTGTTGGTGCTGATTCCGGCCCTGGGCTCTGCGCCCGATCAACTGCTGACGGCATTGGGCATGGCATTGCTCAAAGCCACGGTGCTGGTGGCGGTGCTGCTGACCGGGGGGCAGAGCGTGATGCGCTGGTGGCTCACACTGGTGGCTCGGCGCAAGAGCGATGAGCTGTTCATGCTGAACCTGCTGCTCATCACGCTGGGACTGGCCTGGCTGACGGAGCTGGCGGGCCTGAGTCTGGCGCTGGGCGCGTTCATCGCCGGTGTGCTGGTGTCGGAAACCGAGTACCGCCACCAGGTGGGCACCGACATCCGGCCGTTTCACGATGTGCTGCTGGGCCTGTTCTTCATCACCATTGGCATGATGCTCGACTGGCACATCCTGCTGGAACAGTGGGCGCTGGTGCTGGGCTTGTTGCTGTTGCCACTTGCGCTCAAGTTGGGTGTGATTTTGGTGCTGGCACGGGCCATGGGAGCTACCACGGGTGTGGCTATGCGCACGGGTTTGTACCTGGCACAGGCTGGCGAATTCGGTTTTGTGTTGCTTTCGCTCACGCAGGACAACGGGTTGGTGCGGCCCGCACTGATGAACCCGATTCTGGCCGCCATGGTGTTGTCGATGTTGGCAACGCCTTTTCTGATCCAGTACAGCAACCGCATCGTGCTGCGGCTGGTAGCCAGCGATTGGTTACAGCAGTCTTTGCAAATGACCACCATTGCCCGCAAAGCCATAGACACCAGCAAGCATGTGCTCATCTGCGGTTACGGTCGCTGCGGACAAAATCTGGCGCGCCTGCTGGAGCAGGAAGGCATTCCGTACATGGCGCTGGATCTGGATCCTGATCGCGTGCGCCAAGCCGCCGCTGCCGGGCATTCGGTGGTGTATGGCGACGCTACACGCCTACAAGCGTTGATGGCTGCCGGGCTGGTACGGGCCAGCGCAGTGGCTGTGACATACCTGGACGTTCCAGCGACCCTCAAAGTGCTCGCCAACACCCGCACCCATGCGCCACAGGTACCGGTGGTGGTGCGCACCCAGGACGATCTGCACCTGGATCGACTACAAGCCGCAGGCGCCACCGAAGTCGTGCCCGAAGCGATTGAGGGCTCCATGATGCTGGCCAGCCACGCTCTGGCACTGGTAGGTGTGCCTATGCGCCGCGTGATTCGCTTGGTGCAAGAACAGCGCGATGCGCGTTATCAGCTGCTGCGCGGCTATTTTCACGGCGCCGATGACGACACCGTGCAAGAGCGTGACCAAGAGCGCCTGTCCACTGTGACCTTGCCGCCCGGCGCCCAGACGCTGGGCAAGCCCTTGGGAGAACTGGCGCTGCACGCCATGGGGGTGCGTGTCGTGAACTTGCGCCACGGCAATGGCCACATGTCCACACCGGGCGACGACACCCTGCTCGCCGCAGGCGATACCTTGGTGCTGTCGGGCCATCCGAACGCCCTGCTGAGCGCCCAAGATAAGCTGTTGCGGGGCTGAGCAGTTACACGTCGATGTTGCTAGCGCGCAGGGCGTTGGTTTCAATGAAATCCCGCCGCGGCTCCACCTCATCGCCCATCAGCATGGTGAATACGCGGTCGGCTTCGATGGCGTCGTCAATTTGCACGCGCAACAGGCGGCGCGCCTGCGGATCCATGGTGGTTTCCCACAGCTGCTCGGGATTCATCTCGCCCAGGCCCTTGTAGCGCTGGCGCGCCGTGGTGCGCTCTGCCTCGGCGATCAGCCAGCGCATGGCTTGGCGGAAGTCGGCCACTTTTTCTTCCTTCTGGCGTTCGCCTTCGCCGCGCTGCACCCGGGCGCCTTCGCCCAGCAGACCGCGGAAGGTGTTGGCCGCCTCGGCCAGTGCGGCGTAATCAGCGCCATTGACAAAGTCTTGCGTGATGACGCTGCTTTTGACGTTGCCGTGGTGGCGGCGGCTGATGCGCAGCAGCGGCTTGTCGGTGCGGGCGTCAAACTCGCCCGCCACTTCGGCGGGGATGCCGGTGGTGTTGAGTTCGCGCAGCTTGTCTTGCAAGATGGCGGCGCAGGCTTGGGCATCTGGCAGGGTTTCCAGGTTCAGCACCACGCCATCGGCTACGGCGCGCAAAGCCTCGAAATCCATGAAATTGGACAGGCGCGCAATCACGCCCTCCGCCGTTTGGTGCTGGCGTGCCAGTTCGGCCAACGTGTCACCCGTGAGCGTTTGTGCGTTAGCCCCGCCGGTGGTCACGCTGGCGTCTTTCAGGGCAATGCGCAGCAAAAAGCCGTCCAGCGCCGCAGCGTCTTTGAGGTACAGCTCTTCCTTGCCTGCCTTGACCTTGTACAGCGGCGGCTGCGCGATATAGATGTGGCCCCGCTCCACCAGCTCGGGCATCTGGCGGTAGAAGAAGGTGAGCAGCAGGGTGCGAATGTGGGCGCCGTCCACGTCGGCGTCGGTCATGATGATGATGCGGTGGTAGCGCAGCTTGGCCACGTCAAAGTCGTCGCCGCCGGTACTGCCGCCCGCCTTGCCGATACCGGTGCCCAGCGCCGTGATCAGTGTCAGGATTTCCTGGCTGGAGAGCAGCTTTTCATAGCGTGCCTTCTCCACGTTCAGGATCTTGCCGCGCAGCGGCAGGATGGCCTGGAACTTGCGGTCACGTCCTTGCTTGGCGCTGCCCCCGGCGGAGTCGCCCTCGACGATGTAGATCTCGCACATCGCCGGGTCTTTTTCCTGGCAGTCGGCCAGCTTGCCGGGCAGGCCCATGCCGTCGAGTACGCCTTTGCGGCGCGTCATTTCGCGGGCTTTGCGGGCGGCTTCGCGGGCACGGGCAGCCTCGACAATTTTGCCGCAGATGATCTTGGCGTCGGCCGGGCGCTCTTGCAGGTAGTCGGTCAGCAGCTTGCCCACAATGTCTTCGACGGGCGCGCGCACTTCGCTGGACACCAGCTTGTCTTTGGTCTGGCTGCTGAACTTGGGTTCGGGCACCTTCACGCTCAGCACGCAGCACAGGCCTTCGCGCATGTCGTCGCCGGTGACTTCCACCTTGGCCTTCTTGGCAAATTCGTGTTCTTCGATGTACTTGTTGATAACGCGCGTCATCGCCGCGCGCAGGCCCGTGAGGTGGGTGCCGCCGTCGCGTTGCGGGATGTTGTTGGTAAAACACAGCACCTGTTCGCTGTAGCCGCTGTTCCACTGCATGGCCACTTCGACACCGATGTGCGTCCCGGGGATGCCACCGTAGGTTTCAGAAGGGCGCTCGCCTGCCGCATAGAACGAGGTCGGATGCAGCACGGTTTTGCCCTTGTTGATGAACTCGACAAAGCCGCGCACACCGCCCGCGCCGGAGAAGTCGTCTTCCTTGCCGCTGCGCTCGTCAATCAGGCGAATGCGCACACCGTTGTTCAGAAAACTCAGTTCGCGCAGGCGCTTGGCCAGGATTTCGTAGTGGAACTCGTTGTTTTCTTTGAAGATGTCGGTATCGGGCAGGAAGTGAACTTCGGTGCCACGCTTTTCCGTCTCGCCAGTGACGCGCATGGGCGAGACGTCCACACCATCAGCCGATTGCACGATGCGGTTTTGCACAAAGCCGCGGCTGAAGTCCAGCACATGCACTTTGCCTTCGCGGCGCACCGTCAGGCGCAGTTTTTTGGACAGGGCGTTGACGCAGCTCACGCCCACGCCGTGCAGGCCGCCCGAGACCTTGTAGCTGTTCTGGTTGAACTTGCCACCGGCGTGCAGCTCGGTCAGCGCGATCTCGGCAGCGCTGCGTTTGGGCTCGTGCTTGTCGTCCATCTTCACGCCCGTGGGGATGCCACGGCCGTTGTCGGTCACGCTGATGGAGTTGTCGGAGTGGATGGTGACGACGATGTCGTCGCAGTGCCCGGCCAGGGCCTCATCGATGGAGTTGTCCACCACCTCAAAGACCAGGTGGTGCAGGCCGGTGCCGTCCGAGGTGTCGCCGATGTACATGCCGGGGCGCTTGCGCACCGCTTCCAAGCCTTCCAGGATCGTGATGGCACCTTCGCCGTAGCCTTCGCTGGCACCCGCCTGGTGGGCGTCGATCTTGGGCACGGCGGGGGCCGCGTGGCCGTTTTCTTCGGGTGCGGGCGTGGGGGTTTCTGCGGTCATGGTCGGCCTCGGCAAGACAGGGAAGCCAGGGCTTCCCGTTTTTCAATAATGGTCAAATATGCTTCTAGCGCTTACGCAGTAAGCGCCACAAGCTATAAATTGTGTAGCAAATACGTCAGATGCGCATGGGCATCACCACGTATTTGAAGCTGTGGTTGTCGGGAATGGTCAGCAGTGCCGAGCTGTTGCCGTCGGCCAACTCGATCTTCACCATGTCTTGTCCCATGCTGGTCAGGGCATCAATCAGGTAAGTCACGTTGAAGCCGATTTCAATGGCATCGCCGCTGTAATCGATATCGAGCTCGTCCACCGCTTCTTCCTGCTCTGCGTTGTTGCTGGCCACGCGCAGCAGGCCGGGCTCGATGTTCAGGCGCACGCCCTTGAACTTGTCGCTGGTCATGATGGCCGTGCGCTGCAAGCAAGCCAGCAGCGGCGCGCGCCCCAGTGTGACGCTGTTGCGGTGGTTGCGCGGGATGACGCGGTTGTAATCCGGGAACTTGCCTTCGACTAATTTTGTGACGAATTCCATCGCACCAAAGTTGAACTTGGCCTGGTTGTTGGCAAAGCACATCTCCAGCGCGGTATCGGTGTCGCTGAGCAGGCGTTGCAGCTCGATCACGGTTTTGCGCGGCAGGATCACTTCTTGTTTGGGCACTTCCACATCCAGCGTGGCGCTGGCAAAGGCCAGGCGGTGGCCATCGGTGGCAACCAGGCTCAGTTGTTTGCCCTCGGCCACGAACAAAATACCGTTGAGGTAGTAGCGGATGTCCTGCACCGCCATGGCAAACGCCACCTGGCTGAGCAGGTTTTTCAGGGTGTTTTGCGGCACGCTGAAGGTGGGACCAAAACTGGCCGACTCTTGCACCAGTGGAAAGTCTGCGGCGGGCAGCGTCTGCAACGTGAAGCGGCTTTTGCCACCTTTGAGCACCAGCTTGTCCTGGCTGCTGCTTTCCAGTCCTACGGTCTGGTCGCCGGGCATGGTGCGCAGGATGTCGATGAGCTTGCGCGCGTTGACGGTGGTGGTGAAGTCGCCGGTGTCGCCGCCCAGCTCAGCGGTGGTACGGATCTGGATTTCAAGGTCGCTGGTGGTGAACTGCAAGGCGTTGCCGGTTTTGCGCAGCATGACGTTGGCCAGGATGGGCAGCGTGTGGCGGCGCTCAACGATGCCGGCGACCGACTGCAACACAGCGAGTACCTTGTCTTGGGGGGCCTTGAGAACAATCATGTCAACCTCTTGTGGATTTGGGTGTCAGTGGGGGCGGCCTTACAGGCGCTGCCCCTGGGGCTGTCAAGCCCATCATTTTGCCCGCTCGGGGGGTGGTTTCTGGTGACAACGCAGCCGGTCGGCGCCATCGTCAGCCCTTGAGGGTTTGCTCCAGCACGTGCAGTTGCTGGTTGAGTTCCGTGAGCTGTTGGCGCTCGGCAGAAATCTTGCGTACAGCGTGCAGCACCGTGGTGTGGTCGCGGCCGCCAAACAGCTCGCCAATTTCGGGCAGGCTCTTTTGTGTCAGCTCTTTGGCCAGGTACATGGCAATCTGGCGGGGCCGGGCAATGCTGGCTGGACGCTTTTTGCTGTACATATCGGCGACCTTGATCTTGTAATAGTCAGCCACCGTTTTCTGGATGTTTTCCACGCTGATCTGCCGGTTCTGGATGGAGAGCAGATCGCGCAGCGCCTCGCGCGCCAGCTGGATGGAGATTTCCTTCTGGTTGAAGCGCGAGTAAGCCAAAATTTTGCGCAGCGCACCTTCAAGTTCGCGCACGTTGGAGCGCACGTTCTTGGCGACAAAGAAGGCCACTTCTTCGGGCATCTCCACGTTCTCGGCGCGCGCCTTGTTGATCAGGATGGCCACGCGCATCTCCAGCTCGGGCGGCTCAATGGCCACCGTCAAGCCCGAATCAAAGCGCGACACCAGGCGTTCGTGGATATCGGCCAGCCCCTTGGGGTAGGTGTCCGAAGTCATCACGATGTGGCTCTTCTTGGCCAGCAGCGCTTCAAAGGCGTTGAAGAACTCTTCTTGTGTGCGATCTTTGTTGGCAAAAAACTGCACGTCGTCGATCAGCAGCAAATCCAGCGAGTGGTAGCGCTCTTTGAATTCGTCGAAAGTTTTGCGCTGGTAGGCTTTAACCACATCCGATACGAACTGCTCGGCATGGATGTAGAGAACTTTGGCATCGGGCCGGTCGGCCAGCAGCTTGTTGCCCACGGCATGCACCAGGTGGGTTTTGCCCAAACCAACGCCGCCGTAGATAAAAAGCGGGTTGTACAGGTGCCCTGGCATGCCAGCCACGTGCATGGCTGCGGCACGGGCCATGCGGTTGGCCGTGCCCTCAACCAGGGTGTCAAACGTCAGGCCGGCATTGAGTCGGTTGCGCAAAGCGCCACGGGCGCTGTCATCGGGTGCAGCAGGGGGATCCACTGCCCCCATGTTGGCTGGCGAGGGCGCCACAGAGTGCGTACGGGAAACGGCTGTACGCTGAGCTAGCGCTAACTCCAGTACGATGGACTGGCCATACAGAGACTCGACCAGAGCGGCAATGCGACCGGCATATTGGGCGCGAATCCAGTCGAGCGTGAAGCGGTTGGGTACGTACAGGGTGATGCGGGAAAAGTCGCCAGCCACCTGCGCCACCAGCGGTTTGATCCAGGTATTGAACTGCTGCGCGGGCAGGTCTTGCGCCAGTTGTTCAATGCAGGCCTGCCACAGCGCCTGACCGGCATCCGGCCCGGATGGATGGGGGGTGTTGCGGGGAAGTTCCTCTGTCATTTCAGGAATATTTTTGTGGATAGGAGGAACGGTTCGAGGCCGGAAATTGTAGCTTGCCCACGAGTTATCCACAACTTATGCCCCGCTGTAGAAGTCTTGTTGCAGAAACTTGGTTGCAGACTTTCATTGCTTGTACGGCACAAGCCTGCGATAATTTGCGGTTTCCCTGAATGTGTTCAGGGCAATGATTTGACCGGCCATCGCCAGATAGGCGCCTCAGGGCACCGCAGCGCACCGGACTGAACCCTCTCAAGGAACCACCATGAAACGCACTTACCAGCCCTCCAAGACCCGCCGCGCCCGCACCCACGGCTTCCTCGTGCGCATGAAGACCCGCGGTGGCCGCGCTGTCATCAACGCACGCCGCGCCAAAGGCCGCAAGCGCCTGGCCGTCTGAGGCCCACCAGGGTTTTGGCTCGCTCCCCGGTTGACACCGGCAGAGCCCGGACGGGGGTGCTTGCATGCAGCGGCTGAAAACGCGTCCACAGTTCCAAGCCGCCATGGCAGGTGGCACTGTGGCGCGCACGCCCCATTTCGCGCTGCACCGCTTGGCCTTCAGTGCCAACAGTGCTGCCATCCAGGGGCATCCTGAGACAGGGTCGGGTTCAGAACCACAGCCCCTGTTTATCCAACCCGGTGTCTGGCTAGGAGCGATGGTGCCCAAACGCTGGGCGCGCCGCGCTGTCACGCGCAATACCATCAAACGACAAATTTACAGTGTGGCTGCGCTCTTTGAGCCACACCTGATGCAGGCTGCCCATGTGGTTCGCCTGCGCTCTGCTTTTGATCGCAAACAGTTTGTCAGTGCCCGCTCCGATCTGCTCAAGCAGGCCGTGCGGGCAGAGCTGCTGGAGTTGTTTGAGCGTGCAGCGCTTTCGAGTGGGCCGCGTGCCCGCCAGCGCCCATGATGCGCCGTTTGCTCATGGCGGTGGTCAAGGGCTACCGCCTGCTGCTGAGTCCCTGGCTGGGCTCGGCCTGCCGGTTTGAACCCACCTGTTCAGCCTATTCGCTGCAAGCACTGGAGCAGCATGGCGCTGCCGCTGGCAGCTGGCTGACGCTGGCACGCCTGGCCCGCTGCCACCCTTGGTGCCAGGGCGGCCACGACCCCGTGCCACCAGAGCCGCCACGGGCTACCCGGCTGTTTTCACGGCTGCTCTCTTCTGCTCCCCCCTCATCCTCACCAAAGAAGTCTCCATGAACGACATCCGCCGCACCATTCTGTGGGTGATATTTGGCTTTTCCATGGTCCTGTTGTGGGACAAGTGGCAGATGCACAACGGCAAGCAAGCCACTTTTTTTCCAACGCCCGCTAGCACGGCCGCCTCTGCGCCCGCAGCCGTGCAGGCAGGCAATGCTGCAGTGCCATCGGCCAGTGCACCGGCTGCGCTGGCGCAAGGTGCTGCCGCCGTGCCTGGTCAGCCTGCTGCGGCTCTCCAGACTCCGCGTGAACGGATTGAAGTCACCACAGACATCTACCGCCTGGGCTTTGACACCGAAGGCGGCTCCCTCACAGAGGCCGAGTTGCTGCAGCACGCCGATATGGCAGACAAGTCGAAAAACTTCCTGCTCTTCGATGAAAGCGCACAGCGCGTGTATGTGGCGCAAACCGGCCTGATCGGCGGCAACTACCCCACGCACAAGACTGCGATGGTGGCCGTGCCCGGCCCGCGCACGTTGCAGCCCGGCGAAAACGAACTGCGCATCCGTTTCGAGTCGCCCGATCTGGGTGGCCTGAAACTGGTCAAGACCTGGACACTCCAGCGCGGCGCCTACGACATCGCTGTCAAGCACGAAGTGGTCAACACCGGCAGTGCAGCCGTGTCGCCGCAGCTCTACCTGCAACTGGTGCGCGATGGCAACAAGCCGCCAGGGGAATCGTCTTTCTACTCGACCTTTACTGGCCCGGCGGTTTACACCAACGACAAGAAGTACCAGAAGGTGGAGTTCAAGGACATCGAGAGCGGCAAAGCCGACTTCGCCAAGGAAAGCAGCAACGGCTACGTGGCCATGGTGCAGCACTATTTCGCCAGCGCCTGGCTGCTGCCGGAAGGCGAGCAGCGCGAAATGTTCATGCGCAAGGTGGACACCAACCTGTACTCGGTGGGCATGATCACCCCGCTGGGCACCATTGAGCCCGGCGCCACTAAGTCCTTGGAGGCGCGCCTGTTTGCTGGCCCCCAGATCGAGAAAACCCTCGAATCCCTCACCCCCGGGCTGGAACTGGTCAAAGACTACGGCTGGCTGACCATCCTGGCCAAGCCGCTGTACTGGCTGCTGGACAAAATCCACAGCTTCCTGGGCAACTGGGGCTGGTCTATCGTCGGCCTGGTGCTGCTGCTCAAGATCATGTTCTATTGGCTCAACGCCAAGGCCTACGCCAGCATGGCCAAAATGAAGGCCGTGAACCCCAAAATCATGGAGATGCGCGAGCGCCTGAAAGACAAGCCCCAGCAGATGCAGCAAGAGATGATGCGCATCTACCGCGAGGAAAAGGTCAACCCCATGGGTGGCTGCTTCCCCATCATGATCCAGATTCCGGTGTTCATTGCGCTGTACTGGGTGCTGCTGTCCAGCGTGGAAATGCGCAACGCCCCCTGGATCGGCTGGATTCACGATCTGTCCACCCCCGACCCGTTCTTCATCCTGCCGCTCTTGATGACGCTCAGCTCGCTGCTGCAAACCGCGCTCAACCCAGCGCCGCCCGACCCGATGCAGGCCAAGATGATGTGGATCATGCCGCTGATCTTCAGCGTGATGTTCTTCTTCTTCCCTGCCGGCCTGGTGCTGTACTGGCTGACGAACAACATTTTGTCGATTGCCCAGCAGTGGCTCATCAACACCCGCATGGGCGTGCCGCCGCAGTTCAATCTGCCCAAGTTCAAGTAACGGCTTGAACCACCCCACCCAAGGCCGCGCAAGCGGCCTTTTTCATGCAACCCTGTACAGTGACTGCCACCATGCTTGCCCGCCACCACGACCCCATCGCCGCCATTGCCACTGCCCCCGGACGCGGAGGCGTGGGCATCGTGCGGGTGTCAGGCAAGGGCTTGCAGGGCCTGGTGCAAACGCTGTGCGGGCGACCACTCACGCCGCGCCAGGCCACCTACCTGCCGTTTTGCGATGCCGCCGGACAACCCATAGACCAGGGCCTGGCGTTGTACTTTCCGGCGCCGCACTCCTATACCGGCGAAGACGTGCTCGAACTCCAGGCCCACGGCGGCCCCGTGGTGCTGCAACTGCTGCTGGCGCGCTGCCTCGAAGCGGCCAACCAGCCCGACCCTGCCAGCGGCCAGCGCGTGCTGCCCGGCCTGCGCGTGGCCCAGCCGGGCGAGTTCACCGAGCGCGCTTTTCTCAACGACAAAATTGATCTGGCCCAGGCCGAAGCCATTGCCGACCTGATCGACGCCAGCACCGAGGCAGCCGCCCGCAGTGCCAGCCGCTCGCTGTCGGGGGCGTTCTCGCACGAAATCCATGCGCTGCGCGATGCGCTCATCCACCTGCGCATGCTGGTCGAGGCCACGCTGGATTTTCCTGAAGAAGAAATCGACTTCCTGCGCAAGGCAGATGCGCGCGGGCAGCTATCAAAATTAGAGCAAACACTGGCCCAGGTGCGCCAGCGCGCACAGCAGGGCGCGCTGCTGCGCGAGGGCATCAAGGTGGTGATTGCCGGCCAGCCCAATGCGGGCAAAAGCTCGCTGCTCAACGCGCTGGCGGGCGCCGAGCTGGCCATCGTCACGCCCATTGCCGGCACCACGCGCGACAAGGTGCAGCAAACCATCCAGATCGAAGGCGTGCCGCTGCACGTGATCGACACTGCGGGCCTGCGCGAGAGCCACGATGAGGTCGAGCGCATCGGCATCGCCCGCGCCTGGGACGAAATCGCGGGGGCCGATGCGGTGCTGTTCCTGCACGACCTGAGCCGCTGCGATGCTCCTGAATACATAGCTTCTGACGCAGACGTAGCGGGCGCCATGGCCGAAAAAGTCTCCAAAAATGTGCCGGTCATTGATGTCTGGAACAAAAGCGACTGCGCTGCACCCGCAGCCCGCCTGGTGGCCACGGCGGGCGCACGTGCCAGCGTGCGGTTGTCGGCGCGCACGGGCGATGGTCTGGCCGACCTGCGCCGCACCCTGCTTGACGTGGTGGGCTGGCAGGCCGCGCCCGAAGGCGTGTTCATTGCCCGCGCCCGCCACGTGCAAGCCCTGCATGCCGTGGCCGAGCACCTGGCACAGGCCGCCGCGCAACTCGACGCCACCGGCCCGGCCCTGGACTTGCTGGCCGAAGAACTGCGTCTGGCACAAAACGCCCTGGGCGACATCACCGGCGAGTTTTCTTCCGATGACTTGCTGGGGGTGATCTTTTCCAGCTTCTGCATCGGTAAATAATTACTTTTATTCTCTCTTGGTGTAAGAAGCAGTAATCAGGCGTAAGAAAGCCTTGTGGCTTACCACCGTTCACGTTAGCTTCAACGATCTATGCAAGCCCTCCACCTCTCCGCCAGCAAAACGGGGCTCCAGGGCCTCATCCGTGCCATTGATGAAGCCCAGGCCGAAGACTGTCTGGCCAACCCCCTGACGCCCGCGCAATGGGAGGCGCTGTCTGCCTACTTGCAGCCCTACGCCCTGGACGCAGGCCAGGTGCTGTTTGCCCAGGGCGTGTCTGACCGCACCCTGTACCTGATTGAGAGCGGCAACCTCAGCGTGCATTACGAAGATGAGAAAGGGCGCCTGCGCATGGCCATGGTGGGCGCCGGATCGGTGGTGGGCGAGGGGGCTTTTTTCTCGCACCGCCCGCGCAGTGCCACCGTGCAGGCGGCGGCGCCATGCCGCCTGTGGGCGCTGACGGCGCTGCGCTTTACCGAGCTGTCCAACCGCCAGCCCGCCATTGCGCTGGGCCTGTGCATGGCTGCCGGGGCCGTGCTGGCCAAACGGCTGGGCAACCGGCGCCGCCGCGTGGCCGCCACCTGAGGCTTTTTCAGCAGTATTTGTGCCGCCAACGGCCTGCGCCAGGGCCGTCAGAGCAACACAGTCACCCAATGCGCGGGAAGCCTATGTGTTCGCAGCCCGGGGTTGAGAGCGCGCACGCCGCAGGCGTGCTAATCGGGTGCATGCTGCTGTTCCATGTATTGCCAAAGAACATCGATCTGTTGAACTCTGCCGATTGATAATCCCACGCCATGGACTGCACCAAAACCCTGCGCTTGCGCATCAAAGACAAGCACCGCAGCGTGCTGTCTGCGATGGCGTGCGAGGTCAACCAGGTCTGGAACTTCTGCAACGAAACCAGCCACCGAGCCATCCGCGAGCGCCGCCAGTGGCTCTCGGGCTACGACCTGCAAAAGCTGACCAACGGGTTCAGCAAATGCGATGGCATCCACATCGGTTCGCCCACGGTGCAGCAAGTGTGTGAGGACTACGCCAAAGCGCGCAAGCAGTTCAAAAAAGCCAAACTGCGCTGGCGCGTGAGCAATCCCCAATCGAGCAAATACAGCCTGGGCTGGATTCCGTTCAAAGCGCGGGCCTTGCAATACAAGGCTGGGCAGATTGCTTTTGCCGGTCAAAGATTCAATCTTTGGGACAGCTATGGCCTGGCGGACTACGAGTTGCGTGCGGGCAGCTTCAGCCAGGACACACGCGGGCGCTGGTACTTGAATGTGGTGGTCAAGGTGCAGCCTCAACCCACGGCGGGCACGGCCAGCGTGGGCATCGACTTGGGCTTGAAAGAGGTAGCGGTAGCCTCTACGGGCGAACGCATCGAGGGGCGCTTTTATCGCAAGCTGGAGGCACAGCTGGGCATGGCGCAGCGGGCACACAAAAAGCAGCGGGTCAAAGCCATCCACGCAAAAATTGCCAACCAGCGCAAAGACCTGCTGCACCAGTTCAGCACGCGGCTGGTGAAACACAACGCCGCCATTTTTGTGGGCGACGTAGCTAGCGCAAAGCTGGTCAAAACCACCATGGCCAAAAGCACGCTGGACGCGGGCTGGTCAATGCTGAAGACGATGTTGGAATACAAGAGCCACCAGGCCGGTATCGTCTTCGACGTAGTCAACGAAAGCTACACCACCCAGACTTGTGCGTGCTGCGGGGTTATTCCCGCCAGCAGTCCGAAAGGTAGAGCAGGTTTGCGAATAAGAGAGTGGACTTGCAGCGATTGCGGCGCGGAACACGACCGCGACGTGAATGCCGCCAAGAACATTCTCGCGGCGGGACATCGCCGTCTGGCAGCAGGAATCACCGTCCTTTAGGGCAAGGATGATGTCAAGGTACACTCTTTTCGGATTTTTACAGGTGCTGTCCGAAGAAAGAAAGCCATGTCATTGCTTAGCTGGTTCATGCGCAAATCTGCACCCGCCAAACCGCGGGCGGCCGATGCCTCAGGTTTGCTCAATGCCGATGCGACAGTCCCCCTGATGCCCGGGCGCGATGGTCGTCCCTTGCTCACACCCTCCGCGCCACCCGAACATGCAGCCAACCGCGTCAACGAACGCATGGAGCGGCGCGAGCTGCTCTATATCGTGGTGCGCGATGCCATGGTGCGCGCGGGCGTGTTGTCGGCCAGTTACAAATTCAAGGTGCTGTCGCTGGACCAGCGCGGGCGCCAGTTTTTGATCATGATGGACTTGGCCCGCGAATACGGCGGCGAAACCGTGCGCCTGAGCGAAATCGAAGCCCTGATCGCCCAGACCGCCAAGACCCGCTACGACATTGCCGTCACGGCCGTGTACTGGCGCATCAACGACCACGTGGCCGTGGGCCTGCCGCAAAAAGGCATTGCGCCCCATGGGGCCAGCGTGTCGGCGGCCCCGGCCGCGCCTTCGGCCCCCATGCCTCCGGTAGCGCCTGTACCACGCCCCACGCCACGCCCTGCCGCGCCCGAGCGGCCTTTGTTACAACCCCGCCCTGAACCGGTGGTAGCAGCACCCGTGCGCCCAGCACAGCCGCCGGGGCCGTTGTTGACGCCCACCCCCCCCGCTCCGAACCTGTTTGACCCCATCGAAGCCGACGAAGTGGCTGCCTTCAAGCGGGCACTGGCCAGTGCCGCAGCGGCCCGCCCCACATCGCCCGCGCCGTTGGGGGTATCGGTGCAAACGGGGCCGTTGCTGCACCCCTCGCCCAGCGACACCGGGTTTGCCGACACCGAAATGCCCACCCACGACCCCCGTGCCCCCGACTTGAGCAGCACCCAATACGGCGAACTGCGCTGAAGCCAGCGCAGGCCCGCCGGGCGCACGCACCGCCCAGCGGCCATACTGGGGCCTGATCCACCGCACACGCCCTATGTCTGATACCCCCTCCACGCCGTCCACCCCCGAAGTTTCCAGCGCACCCAGCGCCACAGCCGCGCCCCCACGCTGTGCCAGCCCGTGGTGGCGGGTGTTGTCCGTGGCGCTGGCTTTGGCGCTGCTGCTGGGCTGGGCCACCAGCGCCAGCATGATCGTCCAGCTCAAGGCGCAAATCCAGCACTTGCAGCGCAAAGTGGAGCTGCTGCCGCAGGTGCGCTACCTGGCCGTGCTGCTGGACGGGGCGCAAAAACCCGCCCTGCTCGTGACCTTTGACCCCGGCGCAGGCGTGCTGCAACTGCAACACCTGCACAGCGAGCGCGAGAAGTCGCAACAAAGCCTGCAACTGTGGGCGCTGCAAGAGGGCAAACCGCCGCGCTCTTTGGGCCTGACCCTGAGCGAATACCAAACCCTGCAAATCCCCGCCCAGGCGCAAGACCTGGAGGGCATCACGCAGCTGGCCATCAGCGTTGAAGAAAAAGGCGGCGTACCCGACAGCCAAGGCCCACGGCTGCCCTACCTGTACCAGGGCTGGTGGGTCAAGAAGTCGTAAATTGCTATTTTTTCAATAGCTGCTAGCGCCCGCCACGTAAGCGCCAGAACCTGTTTTTATAGGTAAATTTTGATGTCCATACACCGCATCTTGATGGCGTTGCTGGGGGCCGCTGGTGCGGCGCTGTTCTTTACCTTCGTGGGCTGGCATTGGGCGTTTGGGGTCATCGTGCTGGGCACGTTTCTGGCGATCGGGTGGCCGCTGTTCACGTTCTTG
The DNA here is from genome assembly GCF_028687295.1 of Simplicispira sp. NCBI lineage: Bacteria > Pseudomonadati > Pseudomonadota > Betaproteobacteria > Burkholderiales > Comamonadaceae > Simplicispira > Simplicispira sp. The sequence goes on along the minus strand of NZ_JAQUAL010000006.1, from coordinate 18,757 downwards.
CTTGGACGCAGTTAAGCCACCCTGATGGCACCCCGCATTGGCTATGTCCCAGCTCCCTGACCCGCCGCCTGCACCTTCACCACTGCCGCGCAGCGTGCGCGCCATGGGCATCTATCTGCTGGGCTTGGTGGTGCTGGGCGTGCTGTTTTGGGCACTGGGCCTGCCAGACCCTTGGACATTGGCGGTTCAGTGGGCCAGCGGCATTGTTTTTGTGCTGATGGCGATCACCCTGGCCCTGGGATTGCTGGGCATCGTGTTGCACTGAGCCAATTCCTTTACAAAAAGACCGCGTCCAGGCAAACGCCCGACGCGGTTTTTGTTTGTCCATCAGATCCACCACTGCGGCAGTGTTTCAATGCACATGTCTTTTCTACCCACGCCCACCATTACTGGTAGGCGAATCCGGCGTGCCCACCACGCGCCCACCTTCCATGGCGTAGTTTCAATCCACGCCCACCATTACTGGTAGGCGAATCGACGCCCGCCAACATCCCCGGAATCATCCGGGGCATGTTTCAATCCACGCCCACCATTACTGGTAGGCGAATCAGTCACGGTGACGTTCTGGCCATTGACCCGCACCGGTTTCAATCCACGCCCACCATTACTGGTAGGCGAATCAGCCCGCGCGGGATTTGCAGCGAGCCCAGGGTGTGGTTTCAATCCACGCCCACCATTACTGGTAGGCGAATCTCCGTCGGCGGCCAGTGGGTGCTGCGCTTCAAAACAGTTTCAATCCACGCCCACCATTACTGGTAGGCGAATCAAAAGTCCCCACGCTGATGGGCTGGCCGTTGCGGGTGTTTCAATCCACGCCCACCATTACTGGTAGGCGAATCGCCCACCAGGGCGTATGGCTGCGTGATTTTGATGGTTTCAATCCACGCCCACCATTACTGGTAGGCGAATCTCTAGCTTGCCGGGGTGTACCAGCAGCGGGGTGTTGTTTCAATCCACGCCCACCATTACTGGTAGGCGAATCATCCACGGCACCTGGCACACTGGAGGGGCGGTAGGTTTCAATCCACGCCCACCATTACTGGTAGGCGAATCGCGCTGGCGGTCTGTGCAGCGTTTCCCTGCACACCGTTTCAATCCACGCCCACCATTACTGGTAGGCGAATCGGCGTTGGTGGCGGCTGGGACGGCGGGGACGGTGTTTCAATCCACGCCCACCATTACTGGTAGGCGAATCAGCCCTAGCCGAAGGCTTTGCCGACGCCGTGGGCGTTTCAATCCACGCCCACCATTACTGGTAGGCGAATCTCCGGGCTTCAGGCCGCTGGGCGGTGGCGGCTTGTTTCAATCCACGCCCACCATTACTGGTAGGCGAATCGCCCTCAGTGTTCGCCGCGCAGGCGTTTCACAAGTTTCAATCCACGCCCACCATTACTGGTAGGCGAATCACTTCGCATGCAACACCTTGTCAATCAACAGTTTTTCCTTTTGCTTGCGCGAACCTGGCAATGAAGTCATGTGTTTTCACAAGAGGCCACCATCAGACCAACAAAAAACCGAATAAAAACAAGCTGTTGCGAAGTGCGCGAACCTCTCAGTAAAAACACCATCACTAGGGGTTCGCGGCGATCACCATAACATGGCAAATCACCATCGCGACCCGATCCCAACGTGTCAGAGCACCAGCGGGCCGTCAAAATCAACAGCCCTGAAAGTGCCGTGCTCAATTACCTCAAATCCGCGTGTTCCGGGCATCCGGTAGAGCCGAAGACAGTCGAGCGAGACATCTATTTCTGCCAGTAGCCGACGCTCCAGCGCTTCGTACTTCGCTACATCCAACTGGCACTCGAACACCGATTTCTGCACCCGCTGCCCGGTGCTTTCACACACGCGCGCCACGCGGCGCAAGCGGCGGCGCCCCTCTTTGGTTTCAGTATTTACGTCGTAACAAACCAACACCAGCATGGGCGCCTCCTACTTGGCCACAAAGGGAACGTAGGGCGCACCGTCTTCGCGCAAAGCACGCGCCAACAAACGGGCCTGCACCAGTGGCACCAGGCCCAGGGGCACGGGTTGCGCCAGGAGCGGGTGGTTGATTTCGTCCTTCTTGCGTTCCTGGTAAGCCACCACCACGGCTTTGCGTGCGTCTGGCTGCAATGACACCGCACCGCCTTCGCGCAGCACAAAGTCATGCGCTTTCAGCTGCCCCCGGTTGATCAGCGTCAGCGCCAGCCGGTCGGCCCAGGGGCGAAACTCTTCCATCAAATCCAGCGCCAGGGCAGCACGGCCCGGGCGCAAGGCGTGCAAAAAACCTACCTGCGGATCCAGCCCGGCAGCCTCCAGTGCGCTGCGGCAGTCGTTCATCCACATCGCGTACAAAAACGACAGCATGGCGTTGAAGCGGTCGCGTGGCGGGCGGCGGGTGCGCCCATCCATGGCAAAGTCGGCGCGCTGGTCGGGGCGCACCAGCAGGCTCAGGCCGCTGAAGTATTGGCGCGCGGCCTCGCCCTCTACGCCGCGCAGGCTTTCCAAGCTGTCCGCACTGGGAAGGGCACGCAAGCTGGCAGCCAGGTCATCAGCCAGGCGTGCCAAAGCGTTGGCTTCGTCTTCCACCTTGGCTTCGCGGGCGCCGCGCTGCAAGACTTGCCGGGTGTTTTTGATCTTGCCAGCCACGCTGGCGCGGGCCATATCCAGCGTGAAGACCGGATCGGCCACACGCTGAAACTGGGCTTGCCGCAGCAGCACGTTGCCGCTCACAGCCCCTTCCAGCCGCGCCTTGAAGCGGCCGTTGTCGTCCAGCAGCACCAGGCCAATGCCCCGGTCAGCCAGCAGGTGCATCAATGGCGCAGACAGGTTGATATGGCCAAAACACACCACGGCGCTCAGGTGGTGCAGTGGCACGCGCAGCCGCGTTTCGTGGTTGACCTCCACACGCAGGGTTTCGTTGTCCAGACGCAGGTAGGTGTCGGGCGTGGTGACGTAGAGGGTGTTGAGCAGTTGCATGGTTTGGCCTGTGGGTGGGCACGCTGCTACGCGTCGGGGTCAAACAAGGACTGCCGGGCGGCAATGAGACTGGCATGCGTGGCTTGCGGCTGGCAGCGCTCTTGCAACGAGCAGCCTTTGCAGCGCCTGCCCGCCTGCGCACCCGCCAGGGGCGGTGGCAATTGCCCGCTGGTCAGCATGTGCCGAACGGCCTTGGCTGTTTGTGCTACGTCGACCCGCAATTGCGCCGTAATGGGCACGATCCGGCGGCGCTTGGAACTGGCGTAGTACAGCGCACCTTCATGCACGGGTTTGCCGGTCATGGCCTCCAGGCACAGGGCTTGTCCGGCCAGTTGGAGGTCGTCGCACGCGGCGATATCGGCAGCTTTGTTGCGGCTGCCGTGTTTGTATTCGACGGGGTAGGGCACACCACCGGCCAGAAACTCGACCACGTCTGCTTTGCCAATCAGCCCCAGCACGTCGTGCCACAGCGGCAAGGCGCGCTCCACACGCACGCCCTTCGCTGTGTCAACGCCAGGCAGGTCGGCCTTGGTATGCACCGCCTGCCCGCGCAGGGTGTGGAGGTTGTCATCAAACACCTGCTCCAGGTGGATCAGGCCGCACTGGCGCGGGCAGTATTGCCAGTGCTGCAAGGCAGACAGGGCGATGGGTTCGGGCTCTGCTGCGGGTGGTGCAGTCTGCATGGGCTTTACGGCTTTTTCGGCGCCTTGATGGCTTTGACGGGCGTGGCCGTCTTTGCTGCCTTGGGTGCTTTGGGTACCGCCGATGGCAGGTAGTTGTCTCCCGTCACCACGGATTGGCCCGTTTGGCTCTCCAGCTGCGTGCGGGCCTGGCGGGCGATGCGACCACCTGCCTGGGCGGCATTTTTGTTTTCTGCCATGCCGGTGGCGTTTTGGCGCTCGGCAATCTGGCGGGTGGAGAGTTCGGCCAGGGCGGTGAAGATGAGTTCGGCCTCGCTCATGTGGTCGCGCAGGTTGTGGCTGGTGAGGCCTTTGGCTTCCTTGTGTTCAGCCACGCTCAGGCCCGACCATTCCTGGTGGATGAGGTTGGTGAGGATGGCGAACTCGCGCCCTTTCTCGATGCCGTGCTCGCCCCAGTAGTCGGTGAGCTTGTTGCGCGTTTCCTGGCCGGTCATGCGCTGCTGGATCCACTTGTCGCTGCGGCCTTGCTGCTGCCAGGTTTGGCGCGCGCGATCCAGCGCTTGGGCTGGGTCGGCCATTTCTTGCATGCGCTCGTACCCCACCTTGGCCAGCCACAGCTTGATGGGTTCGGCCTTGGGGCTGGGGACGGATTGCACGATGCGCAGCAGGCTCTGGGCAGTGGCGCAGTCGGTCAGGCGTTGCTTGCCATCCGCAGCGGGTAATTTCAACTGTCGACAAAATGTCGACAGTTCAGCACCATCCTCTGCTTTGACGCGCTGCTTCATCTTGAACCAGTAGTCACGGGCGTTTTCGCTATTGGTCAGCACCTGCACGATGTCGATGACCGAGAACCACCAGGTATCGGTGGTCTCGTCGTACACGCGGCGGATGGCCTGGCCGTCGAATTGGGTGGGCAGGATTTTCATGGCCGCCCTTGGTCAGCAAAGCCGGGTCAAGGTCACGCCTGCTGCGGGCTGCACCGATTGCCCTACCGCCAGGCTTTGGCCGTCGAACGCTACCGAGTACGCATCAAAGCTGCGCGCCACGGCGCCGGCCTCCTTGGGCTGCACTTGCAGGCGCTCAAACAAAGCGTGCGCCGGGGCGTTGCCCAGTTCGCTGTCGTGCTGGAACACATACAGCCCGCGCGTGGACATTTCGCCGCGTGCGGCAGAGCGGTCGTGCTCGAACATTTGGCCCAGCGCCTGCCACAGCAGCTCCAAGTCGTCTTGACCAAAGCCGGTTTGCTTGGCCAGGAAGGACGAGACAAAGCCATGGGCCACATACACGCCATAGGGAACGGTGTGCTTGCGGCCCATGGTGCGGTTGTCGCCTTGCTGCTTTTCTGCCTCGGCCTCGGTGGCTACGGCCATGCGGGTGATGGAGTGCTCCAGCGCCACGATGGGCTCCACCGACCGCGCAAAGGTGAACTGCACCGGGCCGCGCACCTGGCCGCAGTTCACCCCGGTGGACATGACGGCGCCAAAGGTGCGCACGTCAAAAAAGTTCTGGCACATCCATTGGCGCGCCAGGGCCACTTCGTCGGCGCTGCCTTTGCGCTTTTCTTTGGCGGGTTTCTTCTTTTTGGCGTCGGTTGCTTCGTTTTCTGTAGCTGCTTGCGCTTGTTCATCCGGCGTTACGGCCAGATTCAATGCGGAATAGGCGCGCTGGTTCTGGTGGTTCAGGATGGCTTTTTCGCGCACGTAGATTTCAAAGCGTTTTTCACCGTCCACCGGGGCGCGTTCGTCTTGCTCTTTGACCAGCCCGACAAAGTTGCGCACTTTGCGCTTGAGCGACACATCGGTGATCAGCCCGTGGCCGGATTCGGCGTCCAGGCGCGGCATATTGCCCGCGTCGGGGTCGCCGTTGGGGTTGCCGTCTTTGACATCCATGATCAGCACAAAGTCGTAACGATGGGCGAGGGGTTGGGCGGGGCTCATGCGGTGGTTCCTTCCGTGTCGGTGGCGGGGTGGGGGGCGTCGTCGGTTTTCTTGCTGAAGAAGTCTTGCCGCTGGTGGTAGTAGCCCAGCGCAAAACGCCCTTGGTCGGGCAGGGGCAAGTGCTTGGGAAAGTCGGTGACCGGGCCGAGCACTTCGCCCAGCAGCTTCTCAAACTGGGCGGTGCGCCCGGCAGAGAGTTTTTTCAGGTGGGCGTTTTTCAGGCGCAGCAAGGTGGTGAACACCGCCACCGGCGTGCTGGAGGCTGCACCGTAATAGCGGTCGCGGATGGTGGCGTTCAGCCCAGGGCTGGCTTCTTCCTGGATTTTTTCCAGCACCGCAAAGAGCCGCCCCAGGCGGTAGGCCGGGTGGGGGTTGCTGAGGTCAAGCATGGGCAAAAACTCCTTTTCAAGTAAGTGCGGTGGCGCAGAAAGGTTGGCTCGGCGTATCTGTCGATTGAGACTGGCTTTAATGACTGCCGCCCTGGCATACGGAACGTTTTGTGCATGCGCGCCTTGCTGGATTTTCTTGGCCTGTTCTGCTCGGCACCTGCCCACTGCGGCGTTCAGCCACATCGCTGGATAGGGGGCGTTTTCACCGGCAAAAATGGCATCCACGATGGCACCACCCAAATTAGGCGGGAGGCGGTCTATGTCGCCAAAAGGCTGGCTGCTGGTGGCGAGGCAAACCGTTTGCAGCAAGCGTTTCAAACTGGGGTACTGCGCATCGTGCGGGCCACGCACCAATGCCAAGTCTTCGAAATGCTGGGCTATGCGCTGGCCCAACTCCCGCAAAGTCACGCAATGAAAAAAGCGGACGCTGATACGCGCTGCGTTCGGCGCCAGGCCCAGCACGTAAAAGCGCAGGTGCTCGTCAGACTGTCCCCACTTGCCGCTGTGTACGGCTTGCAGCAGGGCCTGCACGGCGCGGGTGCTTGCGTCAGGGTTGTCGGTAAAGATGTCGCCAAAAATGCTCTCGAATGGGTCTTGCCTTTCGGCCCAGAACACGGTGGAGGCATCGCCCACCTGCATGCGCTGGGGCGAGTCTTTGCGCAGCAGGTGGTTCAGCGCCGTGGTGTAGGCAAAGGCGGCGGCTCGGCTGACTGGGGCGTTTTCCCCCTGGCGCTCGGTTTTGCCGTAGGACTCGAAGGCACGCGCGTTGAAGGAGACGATGTTTTTGAGTGCCATGGCACCGGGTTTGTCCCACACACCTTTGATGGCGGTGTGCAAACGCTCCACTGGAGCCTGCTCGCCTGTCACCAGGCACATGGCCTGCGGTGCGTCGTCTGCACCAGCAGTGTGGAGCGCCGCCTGCACCACAGCGGGGCGCTGGCATACCAAGTCCAGATCGCCGTGCAGACGAAAACTCAATACCGGGTTGGTTGCCAGCACATCGCCCCACCCGGGCTGGCACTCCAATCGCTCCGTATTCGCACTTTGCAGAAATTTCAGTACCGCGATGATTCCCGCGTCCTGTAAAGCCGTGGTGGAAAGCGCCTGAATTTTTGCCACAAACGACGCTTGCATTTGTTTCAAACGTTCGCGGTATTCGCTCTCTTTGTCCTTGAGTTTGCTTTCTTCCAGTTTCTTGGTGTCTGGTACGCCCAGCACGTATTCGGCGTTGTCCCATAGAAGGTTGGCGGCTACGCCGGAAGTTTTTTTGATGCCCATCGGCACCTTGAAAACACGGGCCACTTTTTTCTTATCTTGTATTTCGCGGGTGTCGCGCAATTGCAGCAGCTCACCCTCGGCGCTGATCTCCAGAATGAACGGAATTTCCTTCTGCTCCAGGCCAAACACAGGCAGGCGCTGCGCCGGATCGGGGTCATCGCACTTGCGGCGGTAGTAGTCGCTCAGGGCTTGCAAAATCATCCGCGTGTCTCCTCGAACGGTGGCACCTGAATCACACCTTGCTCCATGCGTGCATTGAAAAAGCGCGGCTGCGGGTTGGCGGGGTCAGAAAAATCCAGGTCGTGCAGCATCCAGCCCAGTTCGCGGGTATCGCCAATCGGCGTGGCCGGGGGCGTGTCGGCGGTGACCAGGCGAAAGTCGGCGGCAAACTCGCGACAGCCCAAATAGGGCTGGTTCACGCACTGGCCTTTGCGGGCGCGACGGGTGAACATTTCGGTGTATTTGGCCAAGGGCTCGGTGCAGCCCGGGGCCAAGGCCAAGTCGGCGTGGATACGGTAGGCCACATCGCGCAAAAAGTAGCCTGCGCGCTGCTGGCGTTCGTCTTCGATATACAGACCCAGCGTGCCGCTGCCCGCCGCCATGGCCTGCTGCACATTGCGCGTGGACACCACGGCGCTGACTTCATTGCGCCGCAGGTTGATCCAGCGGATGGGCCGCAGCACCTCAATGCGCTGCACGCGCCAGCGGATGGCGGGTTTCCACAAAATGGACTCAAACACGGCACGGGCGGCGGAGGGCGTCATCACGTCATACGAGACACGCTCGACCTTCATTTCAGGGCGGGTAAAGCAGGCGAAGGGGCCTGCAACTTCGAGGGAAAAGCGAAACAGCATGGGACTCCTTTACGAGACAAAACCGCTGGGGTGGTAGAGGTCGGCATCGCCTACCAAGCCCAGAATGTCACTGTACAAATTATCAGCATTGGCCAGCACGTACAGCCCCGGCACGGGTAACGAGAGATCGCCTTGCGCCAGCATCTTGTCTGCCTCACGTTTCTGGATACTTACGGTGTAGCGTTGCAATTTGCGCATCAGCCAGCGCTGTGGGCCTTGGGCAGCCAGGATGGCCAGCCATTTTTCGATCTCGTCGCGTTTCAGTGCGTAGCGCACTACCACGGTGGCGGTGTCCTGGTCGTCAATCAAACGGAAGGCATCCGCAGCAGTACGAAACTGCACCGCCAGCGTGCGAGGCTCCACCTTGAGTTGGGCCACGATGCCGTGGCGATCTAACTCCACCGAGTGGTAGAACTCTTTGAAATAGCGGTCAAACAAGCACCTTGCCAGTGGGTCGTGTGCTTGTCCGTGCAAGGTGGTAATGCAGGCATCAGCCCCTTTGCGCAGGTAACCCATGGGAGGGCGCTCGGGCGGTACAAACACCACCACCCGCCCCAGGCCCTCCAAACGCCCTTCGCGGTTGCAGCGGCCTGCGGCTTGGGCGATGGAATCGAGCCCGGCCAGCGCGCGATACACCACCGGGAAATCCATGTCCACGCCCGCCTCCACCAGTTGCGTGCTGACCACGCGCAGGGGGCGGTTGTCGCGCCCCTCCCGCTTGGCTTGCAGGCGCTGTTTGATCTCGGTAACCACATCCTTGCGATGGGCACCGCACATCAGTGCTGACAGGTGCAGCGTGCCTTCGGGCATCAGGCGCTGCAACTTGCGCGCGGCTTTGCGGGTGTTGACGATGGCCAGCACGCAATCCTCGGCACTGAGCTGCGCGGCCACATCGGCCCAGGCCGTGGGCGTCGTCCAGTCGGGTGGCAGCTCGACATGAACGCGCTTCAAGGCGGCAAACAAGGCATCGGAGTTATCGATGATCTCGCGCACGTTGGTGAGGCCGCGCAAGTTTTTGCTGGCGTCAAAGTAGGTGGTGCTGTTCAGCGCTGGCTGCGTGGCGGTGCACAGCACCACCGTGACGCCGTAGTGCGCTACCAGCAGGTTGAGCACGTCCAGAATGGGCTGCAAAAAGCCGGGTGGCAATTGCTGCGCTTCGTCCAGCACGATGACGCTGCCCACGAGGTTGTGCAGCTTGCGGCAGCGCGAGGTTTTGGCGGCAAACAGCGATTCGAACAGCTGCACGTTGGTGGTGACGACCAGCGGTGCATCCCAGTTTTCGCAGGCCAGGCGGCTGCGGGCGGTTTCGTCTTTCTCGGCGGCGTCAAACTGGCTTTGGTGCTCGATCAGCACCTCGTCGCCCAGGGCCTTGAACACGTTGCGGAACACGTCGGCCGTCTGCTCGATGATGCTGGTGTAGGGGATGGCGTAGATGATGCGGCGATGGCCGTGTGCCTGGGCGTGCTCCAGCGCAAATGCCAAGCTGGAGAGTGTCTTGCCACCGCCCGTGGGCACGGTGAGCGAGAAAAATCCCGCAGGCAATGCGGCTTGGGCGCGGCATTGGCGCAAGACATCGGCACGCAAGCGGTTGACCAGGGTGTCGGCCACGGGCAGCGCGGCCATGTGGGCATCCAAGGCCAGCCGCATCTGCGCCAGCGTGGGAAAGCCTTCGCGGCGTGCGGGCTTATCCGCATCGAAGTGCGCTTCAGTGTCCAGAAAGTCGGCATCCACCAGGCACGAGAACAGCATGCGTACCCACAGGGCAAAGCCCGCCGGGCCACCCGGAATGCGCGCCACCAAATCGCCATGCGCCAATACATCGGCGGGCGGCTGGGCGGCCAGGGCATCAGCCAGCTCTTGCTGGGCATCGCTGCTTTGCAGCCGCTCTTTCAGCCCACCATCCCAATCGTCCAGCCCGGCGTGGTGGCCTGCAATCAGGTAGGCCAAGATGTGGCCATACGGGCGGTTCGGCTGGTTCAGCTGCTGAATGGCCCACAGCGCCCCGGCGGCCGAGTGGGTTTTCTCGCGCCCGCCTACTTTGCCTTCGATGTGCGCGTTCTCGCCATCGGCCAGGCGCACATAGCGTTGAAACCCGGGCCGGTATTTGCCCAGGTCGTGCCACAGGCCCGCCAGATAGGCCCAGCGCCGCGCGGGTTCTGCACTGTCAAAAGCTTGAGAAAACTTTGCTGCCAACGCGGCAACTGTGTGCAAATGCGCGACCAGCAAGTGCCCGCCCGAATGGGCCAATGGTTCTGACATGGCATGTATTCCAAAAGTGGATGGATGGGCCTCAGCTTAGCTAACGAGCCTCCCCGCTCTCGCTGGCGAGGATCCGCTGTTACACGCCCCCGCTACAGCCCTTGCCAGTCCAGACTGGCGTGGCGTTTTACTATTTTTTTGATAGCTTGTAGCGCCCACCACGTAAGCGCCAGGGCCTGTTTTGGCCTAAAAGCCACCCCGCCGCAGCGCTGCCCCTGTGCCACACTCTCGCCCCTATGAGTTCTACAGAGTGGGCACTAGCGGCCTTGCAGGCGTTTGATGCGGTGGTGCAGGCTGGCGGCGGCCTGCGCGACCGCCCCGGCCAGCGGCTGATGGCCGAGCGGGTGGCGCACACTTTCAGCCACGCTGACCTGGGCAAACCCGACGACGAGGGCGCCGTGCCCACGCGCGCCATTGCCGTCATCCAAGCGGGCACGGGTGTGGGCAAATCGCTGGCCTATTGCGCTCCGGCCATTGCGGTGGCATTGGCGCGCGGCACGCGGGTGCTGATCTCCACCGCCACCGTGGCGCTGCAAGAGCAACTGGTCAACAAAGACCTGCCTGCGCTGGCGGCGCAGATGCCCCAGCCGTTCAAGTTTGCGCTGGCCAAAGGGCGCGGGCGCTATGTCTGCAAGCTCAAACTGGAGCGGCTGGCGGGCACCGGCGAGGCCTACGGCGAAGACGACGACCTGTTCCCCGAAGAAGCCGCCGCCGCCCGCCCGCGCCACGAAACCGAGGCGCGCATGCAGTTCTACGCCAGCATGGCGCAGGCACTGGCCCAGGGCGGCTGGGACGGCGACCGCGACACGCTGGACGTGCCGCCCGAGCCCGAAGTCTGGAGCCCCGTGGCCGCCGAGACCCACTCCTGCACCGGCAAGCACTGCCCGCTGTTTGGCAGCTGCACCTACTTCGACAAGCGCAAAGAGCTGGTGGGCGCGCAGGTCATCGTGGCCAACCACGATCTGCTGCTGTCGTCTTTGGGCGCGCGCGTGCTGCCCGAGCTGGACAACAGCCTGCTGGTGCTCGATGAAGCCCACCACCTGCCCGCCACCGCGCTCGACCAATTCGCGTGCAGCATGGATTTGTCGCGCCTGACCTGGATCGACCGCCTGGCCAGCCACGGCCTGCGCATTGGCCAGCTGGTGGAAGTGAGCGAGGTGGCCGACATCCCACGCCACGCCGCCCAGCTGCGCCAGGGCCTGCAAGACCTGGCCCGGCTGGTGATGGACGTGTACGGCGAGGCCCTGCGCAACCCGCCCCCCGCCTGGGGCCAGGCCCGCACGCGAGCGCCTGATGCGCGCAACCCGGTGCGCGTGCGCGTGCCTGGCGGCGCCCTGCCCGAGGCGCTGACCGCACCGCTGGCCAACCTGGCGCACCACGCCGCAGGCTTTCTGGAATGCCTGCGCGCCATCAGCAAAGCGCTCAAGGCCGAAATGCGCGACAAACCCGACGAGGCGCGGCGCCTGTCCACGCTGTACGCGCAAATCGGCATGCTGGCGCCGCGCCTGGAGGCGGTGTACGACACCACGCAACTGCTGCTGCAAGACACCCCCCTGCCCGAGGAGGGCGCAGAGGCCACCGATGCCCCGCGCACCATCCCCAACGCCAAATGGTTCACGCTGGAGATGGACGGCGAGCTGATTGCCCTCAAGGCCCACGCCAGCCCCATCCTGCCCGGCGCCACGCTGCGCCGCCACCTGTGGAGCGCGGTGCGCGGCGCAGTGCTGACCTCGGCCACGCTCACCAGCTGCGGCAGCTTTGATTTTTTTCTGCGCGAATCGGGCCTGCACGGCGACGAGGCGGCCAGCACCCTCGAAGTCCACAGCCCCTTCGACTACGCCGCCCAGGGCACGCTGGTGGCTGCCGAAACCCGCGCCGACCCCAAAGACGCGGCCCACTTCACCGCCGAGATGGTCGATGCGCTGATGCTGGACTTGGCGCTGGTGGACTACGGCGCGCTGGTGCTGTTCACCTCGCGCGAGCAACTGCGCCAGGCGGTGGACGCCCTGCCCACCGACATGCGCGCCCTGGTGCTGGTGCAAACCGCGCTGCCGCGCACCCAGCTGCTGGCGCGCCACCGCGAGCGTGTGGCGCAAGGCCAGCCGTCCATCATTTTTGGCATGCAGTCGTTTGGCGAAGGGCTGGACTTGCCCGGGCGCCTGTGCGAATCGGTGTTCATCACCAAACTGCCTTTTGCGCCGCCCGACGACCCGGTGGGCGAAACCCGCGCCGAGTGGCTGCGCGCCGTGGGGCGCGATCCGTTCAGCGAGCTGGTGGTGCCCGCCACCGCGATGCGCCTGGCACAGTGGGCTGGCCGCGCCATCCGCACCGAAGAAGACCAGGCCCATGTCTATTGCTATGACCGGCGCCTCACACGCACCCACTACGGCCAGCGCCTGCTCAAGGGCCTGCCGCCGTTCACGCTGGTGCGGCGCGGGGCGCAGGGACAATAGCGGCCTTGGCGCTACGCCCTACTGAAAGCATCCCATGCCCCACACCATCCCCGCCTGCCCGCAATGCGGCCTGGAGAACACCTACCCCGATGGCGAGAACTACGTCTGCCCCGACTGCGCCCATGAGTGGCCGCAGGCTGGCGCCGCTGCCGACGATGCCGCCAGCGATGGCGCTGGCCAGGGCGCCGTCAAAGACGCCAACGGCAACCTGCTGCAAGACGGCGATGCGGTCATCCTGGTCAAAGACCTGAAGGTCAAAGGCTCGTCGTCGGTGCTGAAAAAGGGCACCAAGATCAAAAGCATCCGCTTGGTCGATGGTGCCGATGGCCACAACGTGGACTGCAAAACCGACCTGGGCAGCATGCTGCTCAAATCCGAGTTCTTGAAAAAAGCGTAATCCCTGGCCAATCCAAGGCCCGGTGCCCGGTTCCCGCAGTGCTGATCGGGCGCAGAGCTACATCAAAAAAGTGAGCTGCTGGCGCCCGCTGCATCAGCGCTGGAGGCCAAAAACAGTCTCCATTTTGCCGGCGCCGCAGTGCCGTGGACTGTGGGAGATACCGCACAACACGCCACGCTGCGCGCCCACGCGCTATGGGTGGGGGCAGGCCTAGAGTGGATAGCTCCATCACCCCGGAGCTACCATGAAAAACACCGCCCCCCAAGACCGCCAGGAACCCGGCAAGCACAAGGTGGAAAACGACCACAACCGCCAGGGCGAGCAAGCACCGACGCAAAAAAACGAAGCTCGCCGCACCCCCGAGAGTCGCAGTGACCGCACCGACCACATCGGCAGCGACAACCAGTCGCAGTCGCGCAAGCGCGGCCCGACCGAGCCGTAGTGCGCTGGCGCGATCCTGCAAACATCCGGGTTCTTTTTTAGGATAGCGGCAGGCCGTGCGGACTGCGGGCCGGGCGCTGGAAACCAGCGTATCCGGTCTGGCCTGCATGGTCGGCTTTATCGACAAGGACCCACCATGGACGGCAACGCAACCCCCTCTGCCACCAACGCACTGGTGCACACCGAGCCCCCGGGCAGCTTTGAGTACGTGGACTTCCGCCACGCTGGAACGCTGCACCATTACCGGCTGTATGTGCCCCCAGCCGCTACGCCACAGCAGCCCATGGCGCTGGTGCTGATGCTGCACGGCTGCACCCAAAACCCCGACGACTTTGCCATCGGCACCGGCATGAACCTGGCAGCAGCGCAGGCCAACGCCCTGGTGCTGTACCCGGCCCAGCCGCGCAGCGCCAACGTCAACGCCTGCTGGAACTGGTTTGAACCGCACCACCAGCGCCGGGGCATGGGCGAACCCGCCCTGCTGGTGGCCATGGTGCGCGACGTGGCGCAACGCCACAGCGTGGATGCGCAGCGGGTGTACGCGGCCGGGCTGTCAGCAGGCGGTGCCATGGCAGCGGTGCTGGGGCGTGAATACCCCGATGTGTTCGCTGCCGTGGGCGTGCACTCGGGCTTGCAGGCCGGTGCGGCCCACAACCTGACGGCAGCCCTGTCGGCCATGCGCACGGGCACCCGGCCCACTGTGGTGCCCGCGCACGCCGCCCCGAACCCGGCCTCGTACCCCCCGCTGATCGTGTTCCATGGCGATGCCGACACCATCGTTCATGCCAAAAACAGCGAGCACCTGGTGGATGCCGCCTTGCAGGCCCTGGCCGGTAGCCCCGCCAGGGTGCAGCGCCAAAGCATTCCGGGCCAGTCGGTGGCAGGCCAGCGCTACACCCGCACGGTGTACCACCACCGCAGGGCCGGCAGGGTCAGCCCCGGTGCCGATACCGACGTCGATGCCGATGTGGTGGCCGAGCACTGGGTGCTGCACGGCGCAGGCCATGCGTGGTCGGGCGGCCATGCCACAGGCAGCCACACGGACCCGCGCGGCATCAGTGCGACGCAAGAGATGCTGCGCTTCTTTCTGGCACATCCCAAAACAGCCGGGCACTGAAAACACCGCTGGCGGGCAGCTACCATGCAACCATGTTGGATGCCCGCAGGAGAACCCCCATGAAACCGCTCGTACCCGTCTTTTGTCAGGCGCTGGTGTGCCTGGCCAGTGCTGTGGCGCCTGCGCTGGCGCCTGCACAGCCTGCTGCGCCCGCCGCCCTGGCTGCGCCAGAGGCTGAAGCAACAGATGCCGCTGCGATATCGGCGGACGCCACCGCAGCCGCTGTGCCTGTCAAGGCGCAGTGGGTGTTGTCTGCCGATGGCGCTTACGCCATCGACCAGCGCGCCCACCTGGCCTGGCCGCGCTGCGTCCACGGCATGCGCTGGAACGGCCGCACCTGCACCGGCCAGCCGCTGCTGCTGACCTACACCGAAGCGGCTGCGCTGGCCACCGCGCGCTGGAAGGCCGAGGGAGTGCGCTGGCGCTTGCCACGCGTCAATGAGCTGCGCCGCCTGGTGAACAAGCGTGCCGATCCGCCCGGCCTGGACCCCGAGCTGTTCCCCAACGCGCCGCAAGACTGGCATTGGACGGGCACGGCCAACATCAAGACCTTCTCGGTCAATGCCTATAAATACGACAACGTCCAGCAGGGCAACAGTGACCGCAGCGCCAACCAGATGGCCTTTACGCAGGGCTGGGCGGTGGACTTGTCCAGCGGCGAGGCGCGCGGCGACATCGCCAAGAGCGAGTTGCTGCCCGTACGCCTGGTGCGGCCACGCCCCTGAAGCGTTTTCTTTCGATTGCCCCTTGCTGCCTATGTCTCCCATCGCCGTCATCGACTTTGAAACCACCGGCATCTCGCCCGATCAGGGGGCGCGCGCCACCGAGGTGGCCATCGTGCTGCTCGAAGGGGGCCGGGTGGTAGACCGCTTCCAGAGCCTGATGAATGCGGGCACTTGGGTGCCGCCCTTCATCACGCAGCTCACGGGCATCACCAACGCCATGGTGCAAGCCGCGCCTGCGGCGGCCAGTGTGATGGCGGAGGCCGCGCGCTTTGTGGGCAGCGCGCCCATGGTGGCGCACAACGCGGCGTTTGACCGCAAGTTCTGGCAGGCCGAGCTGGCACTGGCCGGTCTGCCCGCAGCGCAGCCCTTTGCCTGCACCGTGCTGCTATCGCGCCGCCTGTACCCGCAGGCGCCCAACCACCAGCTGGGCGTGCTGGTCGATTACCACGGCCTGCCGCGCACCGGCCAGGCCCACCGCGCGCTGGCCGATGCCGAAATGGCCGCCGCGCTGCTGGCGCGCATGCAGCACGACCTGCGCACCCGCTGGGGCGTGGCCGCCCCCGACCACGATCTGCTAGTGCAGTTGCAGCGCTGCACCAAAGCGGCGGTGCCCACGTTGCTGGCCCAGCTGGCCGCTGCTGCGCAGCCGTAGCGCCCCAGCACCGTCAAAGGGCGTGGGCTAACACCGCACCCCCCACAGCGCTGCCCAGCACCACCAGCCAGGGCGGCCATTTCCAGAACATCAGCGCCACCCAGGCCACCAAGGCCAGGCCAAAGTCTGGCGGCGTGTGGATGGCGCTGGTCCACACCGGCTGGTACAGCGCTGCCAGCAGCAGCCCCACCACCGCCGCGTTGGTGCCCGCCAGCGCCGCTTGCGTGCGGGTGTGGCCGCGCAGGCGCTCCCAGAACGGCAAGGCACCCAGCACCAGCAAAAAAGAGGGCGCAAAAATGGCCAGCAGGGCCACCACCCCCCCCAGCCAGCCCGTGGGCGGCTGCTGCATCGCCGCGCCCAGAAACGCCGCAAAAGTAAACAACGGGCCGGGCACAGCCTGCACGGCGCCGTAACCGG
Source organism: Simplicispira sp. (assembly GCF_028687295.1). Taxonomy (NCBI): domain Bacteria; kingdom Pseudomonadati; phylum Pseudomonadota; class Betaproteobacteria; order Burkholderiales; family Comamonadaceae; genus Simplicispira; species Simplicispira sp. Next base: position 2,236 of record NZ_JAQUAL010000006.1, on the reverse strand, counting down.
CCAGAAAGGCATCGTTGCCCACCCAGCCCGTCGGCACCACCTCGGCTTGCAGCAGCGGCAGCACCACATGGCCGCCACCAAACACCAGGGCGCCTGCGCGGTAGAAGGCATCGACCAAGGCCAGCGTCTGGTGGGCCGATGCGCCAGCCCACAGCGGCAACCCGATCAGCAGCGCAAAAAACAGCGCCAGCCAGAACGCGCCCGCCCGTGGCCCGATGGCCATGGGCAACGGGTCATGCGCCTGTCCGGGCGGTGGCTTGCACCAGCGCAGGCCCACCGCCGCCGCCAGGGCCATCACCCCCACCTGCACCCACACCGACGGCACCAGCAGCACCGCGCAGGTGGCGGCCACCATGGTGGTGATGCGCGGCACATCGGGGCACAGGTTGCGTGCCATGCCCCATACGGCCTGCGCCACCACCGCCACCGCCACCACCTTCAGGCCGTGCAGCACACCCGTGGGCAAGGCATCGCCGTAATAGGTGATGCCCTGCGCAAACAACATCAGCACCACCGCCGACGGCAGCGTAAAACCCGCCCACGCCGCCAAGGCCCCCGCGTAGCCAGAGCGCGACAGCCCCAGGGCGATGCCCACCTGGCTGCTGGCAGGCCCTGGCAGAAACTGGCACAGGGCCACCAGGTCGGCATAGCTGCGCTCGGTGAGCCACTGACGCCGCACCACCAACTCCTGGCGGAAGTAGCCCAGGTGGGCTATCGGCCCCCCAAACGAGGTCAGGCCCAGGCGCAGAAAAATCCAGAAAACAGCCCAGGGGCTGCGGTCAGTCTGGGGGGTATCGGTCATGCAGGCAGGCGGCGTGGTGGCAAGGGGGCCATCATCATCGAATTGCGCTACCCTTTTGCCATGCGATCACTCCATACCCTGGCCCTGTCATCCGCATTGGTGTGGTGGCTGGCGGGCTGTAGCACCCCGCCAGCGCCGCGCGCACCGACTGCACCGCCGCCGGCCTCGCGCCTGACGGACGAGATGGCCCACGACATCGCCATCCACGCCCTGGGGCTGGTGGGCACGCCCTACCGCTACGGCGGCAACACCCCCGACAGCGGCTTCGATTGCAGCGGACTGATCGGCTACGTGTACCGCGCCCGGGTGTCGGTGGCGCCGCCGCGCACCGTGGCGCAGCTCAGCGGCTGGGGCCAGCCGGTGGCGGGCGAGCAGCTGCGCACGGGCGATCTGGTGGTATTCGGCAAGGGCCGCGCGCCCCACCATGCAGGCATTTATGTGGGCGAAGGGCGCTTTGTCCACGCCCCGTCCACGGGTGGCACCGTGCGGCTGGACCGGCTCAACGCACACTACTGGTCAGCGCAGACCGTGGCGTTTCGCAGGCCCTGAAAAAACCAATCAAAAGTGCCTCCAGCCCTTGCATGACAAGCGCTATTAGCTCACTTTTTCATAGTGTCACAGAATTGATGTAACCGTGGTTTGCCGCCACAACCTGCGGTGTAGGATAAATACCCCCTGAGAACGCCCACGGCGTAGGCACCATTGCCTTGGTGCTGCGTCGGTGGTTCTTTTTTCAACCGACCCCAGCGATGGATCCATGCAAGCGTTCTGGTTTCTTTCCTACCGAATCAGCGCCTGTCCGCTGTGGCACAGAGCAGGCCCATGACCGCACCCGTGCAGCCCGGTAACGCCGAAGCCCAGCGCCTGGCTGTGCTGCAGTCGCACGCCATCATGGACACCGCGCCCGAAGAGGCCTTTGACCAGCTGGCCCGTCTGGCTGCGCAGGTGTGCGCCGTGCCGATGGCGCTGGTCAACTTCGTCGATGCCCGTCGCCAGTGGTTCAAGGCGGCAGTGGGCGTGGCCATGCCCCAGACCGACCGCGCCGTGGCCTTTTGCACGCACTGGCTCGATGGCCGGCGCGAGGTGGTCGAGGTGCCCGATGCGCGCCAGCACCCGCTCTTCAAAGACAACCCGCTGGTGCTGGGGCCACCGCACATCCGTTTTTATGCCTGCGCGCCGCTGGTCACCCCCGACGGTTTTGCCCTGGGCACGCTGGTGGTGATGGACACCCAGCCACGCACCCTGGACGTCGCCCAGCGCAGCGCCCTGCAAAGCCTGGCCAGCCAGGCCATGGCGCAACTGCAACTGCGCCGCCAGCACGAGGCGCTGCGCCTGAGCGAAGAGCGCTTTCACCTGGTGGCTGACGCCACCGCCGATACGGTGTGGGACTGGGACGTGCGCAGCGGCAACATCTGGTGGAGCGGCTCGTTCAGG